>JBLNFG010000212.1:0-3168 GCA_050263495.1 Myxococcales bacterium
CACGGCAGACGCCACCGCGCGCGCGGCACTGAGTGAAGTGGCCCCACTTTTTCCGTCCGTGCGACAAGCGTTGGGTGATGCGGGCAGTGCCGATCATTGGGAAAGGGACCCGCTCGAAACACGCCGCAGAGCCTTCTGCGGTCTTCGACGTTGCCTGAACGCGCTCGGTGCGCGCCGCCCACTATTGCTGTGGCTCGAGGACCTGCATTGGGCCGATGCCGACAGTTGGGCACTACTTGCCGGACTTTTCGAGGGACCGGAGCTTCCACGTTGTCTGATGCTCCTCACGCACCGGAGTGATCCCCGCTTAACGGCCTCACTCGAGGCGTGGATGCAGGGCGCGGCCGGTACGCCGCAGCTGCGAATCGAGCGTCTCGGCATCGGACCTTTGCCGAGGAGCGACGCCAATCGTTTGGTGAGATCAGCAGGCTGGACAGAGGAGGCAAGCCGCCTAGCGGTCGATGCCAGCGGTGGCAATCCCTTTCTGTTGGAGCAGA
Organism: Myxococcales bacterium; assembly: GCA_050263495.1. Classification (GTDB taxonomy): domain Bacteria; phylum Myxococcota_A; class Polyangia; order Polyangiales; family Polyangiaceae; genus FEN-1139. Next base: position 498 of record JBLNFG010000212.1, read on the forward strand.
TCATCGAGCGGGGACCAAGCAATGCGACCCAGCCCGAGGAATTGCTGCGGCGGCTCGTAGTCGATCAACAGTCGGAAATTGCGCCCGACGCGTGGCGCCTTCTGAGCCACCTAGCGCTCGCCGGACAGCCGTTGAAGCTCGAGACGGCCATGCGAGCGGCAGTGCTCGCTCGAGCTGCCAATGACGTACTTTCTACCTTGCTATCGTTACGGCTCGTTCGACACGCCGTGATTGCGGGTGAAGACTGGCTCGAGCTCCGTCACGATCGTTTTCGCGAACAGATCGTTGCTGGGCTCTCGCCAGCAGATAAACAGGCGGCTCATCTGAGGCTGGCGAAAGCGATGGAAGCTGACGCCTGCGACGGCGCTGCAGTGGCTTGCCATTACGCGGCGGGTCTGGACACTCAGCGTGCCTCTCGCCTTGCCGAGCAAGCTTCCAAACAATTGGCGGAGTCGTTTGCCTTCGCTCAAGCGGCAGATCTGTTGGTCAAGGCTCTGGAATGGGACGGAACCGACCCTCGGCGAGCGCGATCCCTCCGCCTTCAGCAAGCGGAGGCGTTCGCTAACGCGGGTAATGGCCCAGCCGCTGCTCGAACGCTGCTAGAAGCGGCCAAGATGACGGACGGCTTGCTCGCAATTGATCTGCGGCGTCGCGCGGCCGAACAGTTCCTCGGCAGTGGGCACCTCGCGGAAGGCAACGCGCTAATCCGGCCTCTCTGTCGCGACCACGGCATTTCTTATCCTAGGGAGGGTCGCGAACCCATCGTCCGCAGCCTGCTCGTGCTGCTGTGGCTGCGTTGCCGCGGAACGCGGCTGAGGGTGAGCCGTCGACGGCCGGCTTCCGCCAACGATGCCTTAAGCATCGAGCTCTGCTGGACTGCGGCCAAGGGGCTAATGGCGTTCGACACCGTTCGGGGGCTCTACTTTCTGCTGCGCGGCTTGCTTGTCGCGCTGCGGACTGATGATCGCAATCAGTCTGCGCGCTTCATGGCGTTGCTCGCAGGCACCTTTCTCGTGCCGGGACCTGGTTGGCTCGCACGTTGGGGTGAGCGGTTGCTGGCCCAAGCCGAGCGAACCGCAGCGGAGCTGCACGACCCTCACTTAAGAGCCCTCGTTCTGATTTGTCGCGGCCACGCATTCCTTCAAGACGGCTCCTGGCAGGCGACACTGGACGCGTGCGACGAAGGCGACGAAACGGCGCGGACTCGCTGTATCGGTGCGGACTGGGAGCGAACAGTCAGCGCGATGGGGTCGCTTCGCGCGCTGGAAGAGCTCGGGCGTTTTCGAGAGATTGCCCGTCGCACGCAACTGGCGCTCCCGGAGGTGCGTCGACGTTCCGACGCCTACGCCGAGGCCACGAATCTGCTCTACCTAGCGATTGCACTCCTTGCGCGCGGTGAACTCACCGAGGCAAGGCGGATCGCCCTCGAATTGCGCGCACAATGGCCCAGTAAGTCGCGATTGCACATTCAGCATTTCTATGCCGTCAGGGTAGAGCTGCACTGCGACCTTGCCGAGGGACGGCCGGAGATTGGGTTACGCAAGTTGTACGATCTTTGGCCGGCTTTAAGTCGCTCAGGGTTTCTATATTCTCCGCTGGTCCGTGCCGATGCTTTCTGCCTGAGGGGGCGTCTCGCTCTTGCAGCCATGCCACGAGCAGACGCTCCAGTTACCAATGCGCGCGAGCTAGAACGCGCGATTCACATCCTCGAGGGCATATCGCAACCGAGCGCATTGGCGCGCGCGTCGCTACTTCGGGCGGGACGTGCCAAGGTCCTCGGAAATGGGTCAGATGTCGCCGCTGCGCTTCAGGCCGCAGCTCTCGGTTTCCAACGCACCGAGAGCCGCGCACTCTTGCTTGCAAGCGAGTACTGCTTGGCGAGCGAGGGCGATGCTTCGAGTGAAGGTGCAGCTGCTAGGGAACGCATCCTTCAGGTTCTGGCAAACTTGGGCGTCCTTGACCCTCGCGTCTGGTTTCGCATCGAGCTTCCAGCCCTGACGGGCACCTAGAACGCGGAACGGTTTGAAATCCCTACTGCAAGCGCCGATCCTGTCGCTGCGCAGGGCGGCCTCGTCGCTACGCTCCTCAAAGTAGTGATGCTGCCCCCATCCGCCCGGACGCGCGCTGCGCGCGACGCCCGGTCGACTTTCCCCCAAAGCCATGCTCGCGCTGCGCGTGGCAGGGGGAAGTGTCGAAAACTGACGGGCAAATCCATCGCTCCTCCCATTCGCGCGCAGTAGCTTGGCTGCGAGCACGAATTTGGGAGGAGCAAGCACTCGCGGAGCGAGTGCGGTGGTGGGCAGCAAAAAACTTGCCGCCTGCGGCGCATGCCCAGCTTCGCTGGTCACCGTGGCCCTGCGCCGAATTCTCAACTGCGTGTGGTGCTGCCTCCACCCGTCGGCGCTACGCGCCGCCGACCTCCTCCAACATCGTGCTCGGTCGCCGCTGGCGACCTGCGCGCGATGGGAAGGAGGTGGAAGACACGAAGAGAAGAGCTGTCGCGACGATGGTCAAACGAGCTAGGCCCGAAGGGCCGCCGCGGCAGGGCCATCGCTCCTCCCATTCGCGCGCAGTAGCTTGGCTGCGAGCACGAATTTGGGAGGAGCAAGCACTCGCAGAGCGAGTACGGTGGTGGGCAGCAAAACACTTGCCGCCCGCGGCGCATGTCCAG
>JBLNFG010000213.1:0-2567 GCA_050263495.1 Myxococcales bacterium
TTGGCGCTCGTGACGTAGAGCGTACCGTCTGGGGCGACGGCCATGCCGTCGGGGTGGTCCAAGCTCACGTTGATGGCGAGATTACCCTCCGCTGGTGGATTCTTGCCGCCACCCATCACGGTAAGAATAGTGCCTTCCGGGGTGATGCGACGGATCCGATCGTTGCCTTGGTCAGCAACATAGATTGAGCCATCGGGTCCGATTGCCAAGCCGCGTGGACCGTTGAGCTGTGCAACGAGCGCTGGTGCACCATCCCCCGAGAACCCGGCCGCACCCGTACCAGCAATCGTATGAATGGTTCCGTCGATGAGGATTTTACGAACGCGGTTGCCCGCACGCTCCGAGAGGTAAACCGTGCCGTCGCGCGTGATAGCAATACCACTTGGCTCTGCGAGCAACGCACTCGTTGCCTGAACCCCGTCTGCTGTTTCCGTACCGCCACCGGCGAACGTGAGAAGCTTGCCACCCTCCAGCACCAGAACCCGATCCGTGTCTACGATGTAGAGTTCCTGCCGCGGCCCGAGCGCGATGCCATCTGCCGACGTAAGAGGGTAAAGCACTTGCGGTGTGTCCGAGCTGTCTCCGCTCACGAGCGTGGTCATGGTTCCACTTGCGTCGATGCGCCGAATCGCTTTCTTCAGGTAATCCGAGACAATCAGGCTGCCGTCGTCGAGAGCCACGATGCCCTGGGGTTGGGCCAACTGGATGGTTCCTGCCGCCCCAAGCGCTTTGGGGCCGACCATGATCGAGGGCTTGCCTTGGGGAGTGATGCGCAAGATCCTGCCGAAGGCACTGTTATCCTGCTGCTGATCATCCGTGATGAGCAGGCTGCCGTCAGGCGCGACGAATACTCCATCCGGTGTCCCTAGGCTGAAGTTCGATTGAGTGGTGACTGGCTTGGTCACGAGTGCAATGCTTTCGCCGCTTCGTTGGTCGCCATAGCCGAAGTAGACTGTACGCAACGCGGGATCGAAGGCGTGCAGCACATCGAGACCAAAGCCGCCGAGATTGTAGGACTTTGCGTCCCACAGCCCCATCTTGACGTAGAAGGTCTCGCCAAGGACGACTTCTTCAGGTGGTGAAAGCGGGGCGCCATTACCGGCCACACCGTCGTAGGCGTACCCGATGTAAACCTCGGCGCGCTGCGGGCTCTGGAGCAGACGACCTTGACCGTCCATTCCATCCCACTGAACGGGTTGGATTCTGTTGGGCTCTGGAGCGACGCTGCCCTCGTACACTCTGCCAGCCACAGATACGCGATAGATGACGCGTTTGAGTCCGGCAGGCAACGCGGCACCCGTCAGCGGCAGATCGACTTGGTAGGCATCACCATACCCTTTCGCGCGAGAGCTCTGGTATTGCAGCGAGTAGGGTGTATCGGTGATCGGGATCCCGTGTTGTACCGCGCGCGGTTCGACCATCACGGGCCCAATGCGGGAGGGCTTGTCAGGGGTGCTGTCACGAAGGCCAAGAGGGTTCGGAGGGACCGCGCCCTTCGGGGCATGGAGGGCGCCTTTCAGGTTCACCGACGAGAAGTGCGGGATCTTGCCGTGCCAAAGGCGTGTTCCGGCAGCGTAGCGGCCTCCAAGCTGCTTCAGGTCATCCCGCGTGATTGCGAGCGCATTAAGGGTGTTAGCGTCATCGGCTAAAGCGTCCCCATCGCCATCTATGGTCGCAACGCCCTCGGCAACGCCGACCACCTCAATGACGTGACCAGTGGCCCCTGGTTCCCATTGGCCACTGGCGCGATCATAGATGGTCAGGGGGAGCGTGCTTCCGACGGGTAACCCCAAGAAGTTCTCGACGTAAAGGGAGACGGGGGCGGAGAAGTCCACGTGCAGCGCACCAAGAGCCTTTGCCTCGGCAACTTCGAATTCCAGCGCGTAGTTGACACCTGGCGCGGCGGAGGGTGAGCCGGGAAGAAAGCGGTTCGACGACGCGATGGGATACTCTGTGACGGTCACCGAAAGCTTCTCCAGCGGCCGCTTGCTACCGTCGGGCAGCACGGCGTTGGCCACGGTACCAGGTTGGAAAATGACGAGCGGTTCACGGCGGCCCCGTGTGTCCGTAGCCACGTTGCCGGTGATGGTCTGGGTTTCCGACGCACCAACGGTGACTATGCTCGTCGCGCCTCCAACCGTAGCCAAGCCTAGATCGTCGACAGGTGCATGGCGTTGCCAGCCAGGTTGTGTGACGCGCTGGGCCGGCAAGTAGCCTTCGCGACCGAAATCGAGAAGCAGGCGTGAACCACCGTTGACCGCGAGATCATAGGCACCATCGGCACGCGTGAAGGTGTAGCCGTACTCTCGATGATCGCGGGCCGACACGCGGACGCCTGCCAGAGGCGTTCCTGCCGCGTCCATCACCCTACCGTGCAACATGGCTACACGTCGGGGTTCGAAAGACTTCGGATCTGCGTCGCGCTGAAGAGGGTTATCGCCCATGTACAGGAATGCGGCCGTCTCGGCGAGTGTGCTCGCAACGGTGCGGTCGAGAGGAGGTGCCGGCGTGCAATCGCCGCCAGGAGACCGGCAATCGACGTCGGCGCAGTCCACTTGCCCATCCTG
>JBLNFG010000214.1:0-5648 GCA_050263495.1 Myxococcales bacterium
GACGCCTACCGCGTCCCGCCACAACCCCGGGCTTACGTCGCGGTGCGCAACTTCATAACGATCTCGACGCACCAGTCGTGTTGCGGCCCATGGTGCGCAACGTCAACACGGAATACCCCAGGTGAAATCGTGAATAGCGAGCAGGTGCTAGGACAGGTCCTGGTTCGTCACGGTGTACTGAGTGACGATGCCTTGGCTCAAGTCCTTGAGCAGCAACGCGAAAAGCCAGTGGGGCTGTGGGAATTGATCGTCGCCATGCATATGGCGACCGATCTCGAGCTTACCCGCGCGTTAGCCAAAGAATGTGCTTTGCCGGTCGTCGAGAGTATCGATATCGACACGGTGCAAATTGCTGCCGCAACCCGGCTTCCGATCGGCTACGCGAAGAACCATCGCGTGTTGGTGGTGCGTGAGGATGACCAGAGCGTCGACGTCGTTTGCGGTGACCCGCTGGACGTGGAGGCTCTTGACGCAATTCGCGCCCAGTTCGATAAGCCGACGAACGTTCACGTGACGGTTCCCGACGTGGTGGTGGACGCTATCAATCGCGTCTACGAGCGCCAGCAGACGACGGACGAGTTGAAGTCAGAGGATGGTGCCGGCGAGGAAGAGGAAGTCGACATCCTCGAATCGGACGACGATGCTCCGGTGATTCGCTGGGTCAACAGCCTGTTCTTTCAAGCCGTGAAGGAGCGTGCCAGCGATATTCACATCGAGCCGGAGGAGAAGGAAGTCATCGTCCGTTATCGAATCGACGGTGAACTCTACGTCGCTCGGCGCGCAAGTCGTCAGTTCTTGAGTGCCGTCTTAGCTCGCGTCAAGATCATGGCCGGGCTGAACATCGCCGAAAAGCGATTGCCGCAGGACGGTCGCATTTCGCTCAAGATCGCCGGTAGATCGCTGGATATTCGTGTCTCGACGGTACCAACGAGCCGCGACTCCGAGCGGATTGTCATGCGTCTCTTGCACAAGACGAATATCTTGCTCGAGCTTTCCGAGCTCGGATTTGCCGAACGAGATTACCAGCTGATGCACCAGCTGATCGAGCGTCCCGACGGCATCATTTTGGTAACGGGCCCGACGGGTAGCGGCAAGACCACAACGCTATATGCCTGCTTGAACCGGATCAATCGCCCGAACGTGAATATCCTCACGGCAGAGGATCCCGTCGAATACGAGATTGGTGGGATCCATCAAGTGCCCGTGCAACCGAAGATCGGGTTGACCTTCGCCAGTGCGCTCAGGGCGTTTCTGCGGCAGGACCCCGATGTCATCATGGTCGGCGAAATTCGCGACAAAGAGACGGCGGAAATCGCGATCCACGCTTCCATGACGGGCCACTTGGTACTGAGCACGCTCCACACCAACGACGCGGCAGGCGCGGTGACGCGCTTGGTCGAAATGGAGATGGAACCGTTTCTGGTTCGGTCTACTGTGATTGGGATCCTGGCGCAGCGACTCGTGCGTCGGTTGTGCGAGAAGTGTCGGGAGCCATACGAGGCTTCGCCTTGGGATCTAGAGCAACTCGGTCTAGACCCTGAACGCAACCGCTGGCGCAAGGAGCGTAAAGTCAATCCGCGATACGTGCCGCACGGAGTCGACTTGGCGCCGCTCGGATGGTGGGGTCCCGGTATGCCGACGTTCTATCGCCCGAAGGGCTGTGCGCAATGTGACCAAAAGGGATTCACCGGGCGTATTGGCATCTATGAGCTTCTCGTGATTGAGGATGTGGTGGGCAATCTCATCCTTCAAAAGGCAGACGCACAGAACATTAAACGCGCGGCCCAGGTGCAAGGTATGGACTCACTGCGCGACGATGGCGCAAGAAAGGTGCTTCTTGGTAAGACGACGGTCGAAGAGGTCGTCGCCGCAACGCAAGAAGACATCATCGTGGACGAGTAGTCATTATGGCAGTCTACGAATATCGCGGGATACTCATCGGATCAGGCAAAAGCGCCAAGGGTGTGCGCGACGCCGAGAGTCCGAAGGCCTTGCGTGGTCTGCTGCGCCGGGAAGGGATCCTGCTGACCGAGGCTACCGAGGAGAAAGAGCGTCACCGGCGAGCCAAGCGCGACATCGATCTGTTTTCGGTGCTGCGACGTCCGAACGCCTCAGACGTCGCGATCATGACCCGGCAGCTTGCGACGTTGGTTCGCGCTGGGGTACCCCTGATCGATTCCTTGAGCGCACTGATGGAACAGGTCGAAAAGGAATCCTTAGTGCGAGTGCTCGGACAGGTACGAGAAAGCGTCAATCAGGGCATTTCATTCGCCAAGAGCCTGGAGCAACATCCGAACGTCTTCCCTGTACTCTATTCAAACATGGTCGCTGCGGGTGAGGCATCGGGCACGCTCGAAGGAGTGCTAGAGCGGCTCAGTGACTTCATGGAAGGCCAGTCGCGGCTCCGCAACAAAGTGGTTGCGGCCATGGCCTATCCGCTGCTCATGAGCGCGATTGGCGTCCTGGTTGTGAGCTTGTTGATGGTCACGGTAGTGCCAAAGGTTACGGCGATCTTCGACAATCTCGGACAAGCGCTGCCCTGGTACACCCAACTACTCATTTTCATGTCGCGGGCCATGGCGAGCTACTGGTGGGCATTACTCAGCCTAGTCGTCGGCTCGATATGGTGGTTCAGACGGTGGAAGAACTCGCCTACCGGCAAGATGCGATGGGACACCTTTCGTTTGAACGCGCCCATATTTGGTCGGCTCAATCTATTGACCAGTGTGGCGCGATTCACGAGGACGTTAGCTACGTTGCTTGCGAGTGGTGTGCAGTTGCTGCGCGCTATGGAAATCGGCAAGAACGTGCTCGAGAACGTCAGACTGGAGGCGGTCGTCGCCGAAGCAATCGGATCGATTCGAGAGGGCGAGAGCATCGCGGAGCCGCTCAAGCGCAGTAAGGCGTTCCCGCCGATGGTGACTCACATGATTGCAGTTGGCGAGCGAACCGGCCAATTGGAGAAGATGCTGGAGAACGTCGCGCATGCGTACGAAACCGACGTCGAGACCAAGGTGGTGGCGCTCACCAGCATGCTCGAGCCGCTCATGATCTTGGTACTGGGAGTAAGCGTCGGGTTCATCGTCATGTCGATCATGATGCCATTGATGCAAATGAATCAGTTGGTGCAGTGACCATGCGGCGACGAAGGCAATCCCAACAACGTATTCTCTTCCCCTGGGATGTCCGGGTGGGGGCGTTACGCTGGCTGCTCGTTGGGAGGTTTCGCTCCGTTCTGACGGTGGGCGGCTTGATCGGATTCGTGGCCTTGGTGGCGACCCGGGAACGCTCGCGCTCCGGCGAGCGAGAGACGCGGTCCGCACTCTACGACGTGCGCCAAGCCGTGGATGCGTACATGGCCGAGCACGATGGGGGATGTCCGGCGACCTTGGAAGAGGTTGCGGTGTTTGCGAAACGCGGTGTTACGCGTCGCGATGCGTGGGGTAGGCCGCTGCGCATCACTTGCCCCGGGCGTCAACCTGGGAGCGTATACGAACTAACCAGTGATGGTCCGGACGGAGTGCCGGGCGGTCTCGACCGAATCGAGTAGAAAAGGAAGGAGCCTGAGATGCAGGTGTTCTTGTCCAAGTTGACGCGGTTCCATCGTGCGGATTCACGCCGCGCAGAGTCTTCATCGCGGCGCGTGCTCGAACGAGGCGTCACGCTCGTCGAGGTCATGATCGTCGTGGCGATTCTCGCAATGGTGGCGGGAGGCGCGACCGTGTTCGCGTTGCCCCGGTACCGCGACGCACAAGTCAAAAGCGCAGAGACCTGGGCTCGGACGATCAGAGCCGCGGTTCAGAATTGGCAGTCTTCAACCAACGAGACCTCCTGCCCCACAATTAGTCAGCTGGTGCAAGAGAAGCATCTCGATTCTGGCACCTCTACGCTGGATCCTTGGGGCCAGTCATTCACGTTGACTTGCACGGATGACGAAATCTTCGTGCTTTCGAATGGACCCGACAAGAAGAAGGGGACCAAAGACGACATTCAGATCCCGAAGGCAACGACTGCTGCCGAACCGGGTTCGTGAACGCGAACCCGGGCGTTGGGTTCGCGAGTCGTGGAATGAATCGACTCGTCTCGGTCGTTGAAGGTCAGCCGTGACAAGTAGCTTCCAGCCAAGTAACCGTACAATTCGCGCGGGCGAGCGCGGCGTGACGCTGATCGAGATCATGGTGGTCTTGGTTTTGCTCGCGCTGCTTGCAAGCGCGACTGCGTTTGGCGCGGGTGGCTTGGGGGCGAGTCGACTTCGCGGGGCGGCTGCCACCGTGGTCGCGTATTCGCGTGTCGCGACGACACGCACCAATGCCACCGGACTTCCAGTGCGGATGGTGCTCGACCTCGACAAGGGACGTATCTGGCTCGAAGAATCTGCGACATCTCGCGCTTTACGTGAGGATGCGAAGGCTGCTGAATTACGGGCATTGCGGCCAGGGGCAAGTGACGACATCGAGGGTCCCGATGCGGATCGGGCACGTGCTGCTCGAGCCAACGGTGAGGCTTCAGCCGAGCTCTTCATCGAGGGTCGCGGCAAACAGGTGCCCTCGTTCGAGCCGCTCAAGGGACTCGAGATCGCAGGGGAGAGCGTGGGCGAATCACGCGAACTCGGCACCAGTATCGAGTACCACCAAGTTCAAACCGAACATGACGAAGAAGCTCGGACCGAGGGGCGTGCCTACCTTTACTTTTGGCCTGGAGGCGAGACTGAGTGGGCGAGTGTGCAACTTCGACGCTCGGGTGATAAATCCAACGGCCTCACCGTTCTGATTAGCCCATTGACTGGTCGAGCCAGGATTGAGCGTGGATACGTCGATCTGCCGAAGCGAAATCGCGAAGGCGATATTAGCGAAATCGAAGGGGAGCTATGAGCCCCGCCCCACGTCGGAGCAACGCGCGCCGTGAGTCGGGATTCTCCCTGCTCGAAGTCTTGGTTGCCGTCGCGATCTTGGGGCTCGGCCTCACGACGATTCTGAGCGCGCAGGCGGGTCTGTTTTCCACCTCCGCACGCGGCGCCAACATGACCCGTGCTTCCAACTTGGCACGCTGCAAGATGGGAGAGATCGAAGTTGTGCTGATGCGGGACGGATACCCGCTTACAGACGAGAAGGACGAAGGCCATTGCTGCGAACGTGAGGATGACGACGGATTCAGATGTCGATGGATGATTGAGACCGTCAAACTTCCTCCACTCGAGAGCGGGGATGGCGGTACCGACGGCGGGCTCTTTGGCAATGTCACTGGTTCTGGCTTGCAGATGGGCGGCGGTCTCAAGCTCGACGCGGGTCTTGGCCTCAATCCTTCAAACTTGGCTGGCAAGAGTCCACTCGAGCTTTTGATGCCGGGCATGGGCACGAGCAGCTCGTCGGGCTCGGGCGTTGGCGCTGTTGGCTTGGGCGGCTTGGCCACGATGGTTCTCCCGATGGTTTATCCCACGGTAAAACCCATGTTCGAAGCCAGCATTCGCCGAGTGAGCGTTTCGGTCCGATGGAAAGAGGGGAAGAACGAGCGCACGTTTGACGTCGCCCAATACGTCACCAATCCGCAACAAGGCGGGATGCTGCCAGGTATGCCCGGATTCATCGACTCGATGCCAGACGGGGGCATGATGCCCGGAATGTTTTGCCTGAGCGCGGCAAGTACAGGAG
>JBLNFG010000215.1:0-4600 GCA_050263495.1 Myxococcales bacterium
GTGACCGCACGTAGTAGGCTCAACGAGCTTGCCATCTCAGACACAACGCTCTCAAACGCAACTCTCCCGCACGCAACCGTCGCACGCAGGTCAGGTGCCACCCTGGGCAGAGGCGCTGGCGCGAATATTGGATACCGCGCTACCTATCCCAGGAACGCGCATCCGATTTGGACTTGATGCCGTGCTCGGGTTGGTGGCGCCTGGCGTTGGCGACGCGATTACGGCGGCGGCTACTGCTGCGTTCCTTTGGACTGGATTTCGACGTGGCGCGCCCAAGATTGTCCTGTTGCGCATGGTGTTGAACCTGTTGCTCGATGCGCTAGTGGGTGCGATTCCGGTGTTTGGGGATGTGTTCGATGTCTTCCATCGCGCGGCCACCAAGAACCTGGATCTTGCTCGCCGCTACGCCATCGAGCAGTACCATCCCACCTTCGGTGATTACGCGTTCGTCGCGCTGCTGTTCGGCGGCTTGCTGGTGCTGCTGCTTACGCCCCTGGCAATCGCCCTTACGCTGGCGTACGCGGTCGTGCATCGCTGGGGTTGATCTTCTTACGCAATCAACGCCGAAGTTGCTCATTCGTACTGAACGGTACAACACCAAAGCTGCTCTTCGTGCCGAACGGTAGACGCGGGGATGCTCCTCGTATGAGACGGCGTCGTTCGACAGGATCGGCCTTGCGTGGCTTAGTTGAACCTCATCGGAGGACCACGCTGCAGAGACTTCCAACTCGGCTCACTGCCCTTTGGCGCCGATGCCCTATTAGCCGAAATGTTGCTCGAACGCGCCAATTCCGTTCGTCAGCGTACCAGCAGCGCGAGAACGGGAATCGTTAATCGCCCGTCGTTCACGGACGCTTGTCGAATTGCAGGTTTGCTCCGAGAACGCGCTGCGTCGGCGCGATGCATCGATTTGAAGTTTCCGAACCTGCATGCAATGCTACCCGCCATGCGTAACCCTCTCTTGGTCGGCCTTCGCGAGCTAATGCGCCACCCTCGTGCGGCGCTGCAAGGTGCCACGCTGTGTGTGGTGGGGCTTTCCACGGCGTGCGCCCATACGGAAACGGAGTGGCGCTCCCAAACGGCTAGGTACGACCACCTGGCGCAGCAACACCAGTCGCAGCAAGCCGAACTCAATCGCTTACGCGCCGACGTCGCGCGTTTGACCGCAGAACTGAACAAACAGGGCGCCGATCTCAAAGTCGCCCAGACTCAGGCCGGCGACCTGCAGAAAACATTGGATGTGACGAAGGAACAAGCAGCCCTGCTCGAGAAGGTCAAGGCAAGCTTCGATAATCTGCGCGAGAAGCTCAAGGAACTCACTGAGATTGGGCTTGAGGTCACAATCCGGCACAACAAGATGGTCATCTCACTTCCCGGCGACGTGCTCTTTGCGTCTGGAAGCGACAAGCTGAGCAAGTCTGGCGAACAGGCTTTGACAAAAGTCAAAAAGGTGTTGCTCTCCGATCGAGGCTTAGCCGAGCGCTATTATCAAGTAACGGGGCACACGGATAATCAGCCGCTGATTCGCAGCGCTGAGGAGTTCAAAGACAATTGGGGCCTGTCCCTGATGCGCGCGCGCCAAGTACTTCTGTACCTTACGAACCAGGACGCGGGTGGCAGTCTCAACATCAAGCGCTGGAGCGCCGGAGGTTACGCAGAAACGGATCCGGTGGCCACGAATGCGACCCCCGAGGGGCGTCGTCGGAATCGCAGAGTTGAACTCGTCGCGCAACCCAACGTGGAAGAGATGCTTGATCTCAAGAGCCTCTTGAAATAGGGGCTGGTGGTTCACACGCGAGTGTTGTTGCCCACCACCGCTCCGCCTTCGACGGAGCTTGATCCTCCCAAATTTGTCCTCGCGCGCGGCCGCGCTGCGGGCAAATGGGAGGAGCCGCGACGTTCATTGCTTTCTCAGAAATGGACGCACTTGCTTTACTACCCATTGACCGTTAGCAAGGATCTTCCACTCGATGTCGAGCAAGACCACACCATTCGGAGGAGCTACGTCGTCCATCGGGTACACCTGCGAAATCTGCCACAGCAGGCGACCCAACTTCTGTAATTGATCGTCACTGAGTATCCAAGTTCCCTGACTGAGCTGGCTCGAGCCGCGGACACGTTCAATACGCGCAACCTGGCCATTCTCGACGGTCAGGAGCTCGGCTTCGGGGAAGACTCCGGGAGCGGCACTTACCACGTCGTAGTCGCCCGGTTGGGCGTTGATCAGATAGCGATTGCGTCGTCAGCATCGAGATCATCGGCAAGGCATCCGCTCACGGAATCGTACTGGCCCGCGCCGTTGAAAGCGAGACCGTCCTCGGCATTGCTGCTGCTGCTGCGCAACCGCAGCATCGTCGAATCGGCTCCAATCGTTTGTTGGATCGTCGGACCAAGATCGAGCTCGATTGCCGAGCGCTCAATCGCGTCCTGCAGACTAGCCAGTCGCGCAACACGTACTGCTGCGTCGAGTCGGAACTTCGGCTCCGCCAGCCAGGTACTGATCGTGTCAGCAAAACTCATCGATTGTGGGCCAGCGCCAAGATCAACGGACCAACCGTGGTTACGCATGAAGTCGAAGTAGTATCGAAACGGGATCAAGAACCCCGACATTTGGTACTGTGCATCAAAGCGCTGATACAAGACGGACAGATTTGACCCTTTGGCGCCATACCGACGCCGAGCTAACTGCCGTCCCTCGGCCGTATCCGTGGGGAGTTGGAGCAGACTGCTCAAGGTTGACCACTCGCGATCCGGAGCGGCAATCACAACCGGAGTCGGGCGCAATTTGGACCAAAAGGCTTCGGCGTGTTCCGGCGCGGCCTCTTCCACCGCCCAATACGAGGAGCCGCACTCGAGTCGAACCAACTTGCCTTCCCATGTGCTCAGCAGCGTGTACGCGTCCTTCAGATAGCAATTGGGGGTGCCTCGCGCTGCGCTACGCACGTTGAGGTGCGATAAGGCTCCTTGGGCAGTGCCGGTGACTGCACCCGAGATGACGGTCTCGAGATCGGCCGGAGCTTGGTCAAGGACGAGCACGTCACGCCAACCAAAGCTCCGATCACGCGTCGCTGTCGGAAGCTCGCTTGGGCTGAATCGCCGCAACGTGCCGTATGCCACCCCTTCGGTGTACGCTTCGTAGTCGATCCCCGTCTCAGGATCGAAGCTCGGAATGGTGCAATCGCGCAGAACGTTTCGCTGATTCAATGACGATGGCACCCATGTAAGGGGCGCCAGATCGAACCGAGCATCGAGCTCGTGATAAACATTGCGCGCTTGCTCGCAGGTGACGGTCGTCGCTAGGTCGGCGGGATCATCCCAAATCGTGAACCCATAGACCACCGCCTGACCACCGATTCAGTACTCGGCAATGGACTCCGGCAAAGAACTCACGTTGGCTTGGATCGAAGATCAGTCTGGAGTACTCCGCACCACTCAGATTTGCGAAAGCATCGGGAAAGGCACGCTGCAGAAACTCGAGATGGAGCGGGAATGTATTGGCATCCGTGAATAGCCCCGGCAGGCGTGCGCCCGTTTTAGCCGGCAGCGTATACTTCGTACCGCGAATCGCGTCACCTTGCATGACGCGAACGGAAAGCTTGGTCCAAAGCTCAGCATCCGTAACGCGACATACACAAGCGCGGCGCGGCGCCCCGCCCCACACGCGCGTTCGCGGCCAGGCACTCGCTGCAGTCCGCGACCGGATCGGATCCAGGATGACTGCCTGCGACGGACGTCCCAGCTCCGGCAAGCGCATCCGCCGCACCAAAGCCGCCTTGGTTCTTCGAATCGCCCACGTGATGCCCGCCCAGACTAGCGCCACTGGTGCCACCGCCACCGGCGCCACCCGTTGCGAAACTGGCTACGCGCTGACAGTTGCCCTTCGGACGAGCCGCTGCCCGGTGAATCACGCTGCTAGCCTGACTTCTTTGAACTCTGCCCAATCCCAAATCGATTGGAATGGCCAGTACCTGTCGTCGCATAAGGTTCGACGCTCGCTGAGCGGATTGAGCTAAGAACAAAAAACCTCCTCGTTGTTGGTCACAAAAACACGCGCCTCGTCCGAGCAATAAACCCAATTTGGTTTGTTTGGTTTGGGGCGGCGCGCAAACGACAGCGAGAACAAGCACCCGGGCAGGCGCGACACGGCGCCGTCGACTAGATCTGGTTCGACGAGGGCCCGCTGGAGACGAGCCCTCGCTAGCCACGTCGCTGTTACTGGCTGGTGATCTTGACCGTGTCGATCGCGGCCTCAACCAAGCTATCAGCGCTGCTGTCCGTCGCTTCGATCAGAAGGTACACGGTTTGACCCGCGAACTCGCTTAGGCTCGCCGTCGCAAAGTCCCAGGCGCCGTTATCGTTATTGGCGGCGCCGCGTTCATCCAGCACGATCTTGGTAGTCCTTCCGACGACCTTGACTCGGAAGCGATCCCAGCTCGAAGAATTCGTTCCATGAGCGAAGTAATAGTAGAAGGACAAGGTAGAAATCTTGCCCAGGGGCAAGACGATATCGGGGGATCGCATCGTCGTCGTGCCACCATCCACATCGTAAGCGTTGGCGGAGGACCCCGCGAGTCGTCCAGTGATGAGCACGTTCATGTCC
>JBLNFG010000216.1:0-3457 GCA_050263495.1 Myxococcales bacterium
AACGCGGATGACCCGGAACTCGAGGCAGTACCCTTCACCGTGCTCATCAACCCAGAGATCACTCCACTTGGCGAGACCATGGAGGAAGACTGGGAGGGATGCCTTTCTCTGCCCGACATGAATGGCCTCGTCCCCCGCTACACCTCGATTCGGTACACAGGGCAAGACCAATTCGGCAAGGTCGTGGAACGACGCGCCTCTGGATTCCATGCGCGCGTCGTGCAACACGAAGTCGATCACCTAGACGGCATCTTGTACCCGCGACGTATCGCCGATCTCACGCAATTCGGCTTTACTGATGCGCTCTTCTCTGACGAAGAGGACGAGAGCGAAGCCGCTGAATAGCGCTTGACTCTATCGCTGGCACGGAGCGGGCGGGTGGATCGCTATCCACCCCTTGGCACCGGCACACCGAGCACATTGAGCAGCTCCTCGGAGGCCGAGAATCGAACCACATCACCGAGCCCTAGGAGGATCTTTCGGAATGGACCGTCCAAGAACAGGACGGCTCTATCCATTTTGGTCCGCACCTGTATTTCCTCGCCTGGGCTGATGACGAGGCGTCGCATCGCGATCGACTCACCGGACGAGGTGTACGGCTCACGCACCACGAGTTCGAGCTTCTTTGAGCGCAGCGGGAGCACCATGCCGCCAGCAGATCGTAGCGCGCCGGTCGACCCAGCCGCAGTGCCAATCCAGAAGCCACTCGAGCGCTGCTCTTCTTTGCGCCCCCGATACTCCAAAATATAACGCGACACAGCTGCGGGAATACTGTGAGAGAAGAGGGCTTCATTGAGTACGCGCGCCGACCGCAATTGGTCGTTCACAATCACGTTCATGCGCGTCAATGGTGCCGGGGCCAAGGTCCCTTCGAGCGCTCTCGGCAAGAGCGTAGAGATGTTGCCCGGATGGCCCGCGCAGAAGTACCCCACGCTGTGTGCGGGCGAGCTATTGACACCGAGGAGCGGCTGCGTGCCGACTCGATGAGACGCTGCCAACAATGTGCCGTCGCCTCCCACGGTGACTACGAGCGCTGCCCCACGCGGCGAGAAGCGTTCGGAGGGACTGTTGATCAGCCGCACTTGCGCTCCCAAGCGGCGGAGTTCTCGCAGCACCTGATCCAACGTCTGCCGATGGGATTTGTCCGCCTTCTGCCAGCGCGCAACGACGGGATCGTGCCGCGCGAGCAGTTCGATCGCACGCTCGTCCTGGCGGTCGCGAACGTGCCGCTGATACTGCGAGCGCTTCGCTACGACGTAGACGAGCGGCGCGTGTTCCGTCATCTCTCCCGCTCCAACCGCTCCGCGAGGCGGCGCAAGGCAAGCTCGGTCTTGGAATCCTCGATCTCGCCGACTTCGCAGGCGGCAATCGCATCCGATAGTGGCACCTCGACGATCGCACCCAGCTGTTCCAAGGCCGAACCATCCAAACTAGGCGAACCACGTCGAGAAGGATCCACTTCCACGCAGAAGAAGAAGTGGCGTTCGCCGATCATCCCGGGAACGGGAAGCGTGCTCTTGCCCAACGACTTGAGCGCACTCACGTCGACTTCAAAACCGAGTTCTTCGGCGAGTTCGCGTTGAGCGCAGGCCACGACGCCGGTGGGAGTGCACTCATTTTCCTCGATCAGACCCGCCACCAGTTCCCACAGACCTGGCTGCGACGCCAGGTCCGGTAGCGGGAGGGTCGATTTGGGTCGCAACACCACCGGGGGACGCGTGGCACTCCTCAGGTAAACACGGACCTTGCCGGCGCTGTCGCGGAAGTAGGCGGCCACCACGACGGCATCGATCGCGTTACGCTGTACCTCGTCATAGACGAAGGGTGCACTCGTCGAACCATCGGGGCCATGCGCTACCAGCCGACGGCGCACCAGCCGCAGAAACCCCGACGGTTGCGCGGGGGACAGATCTTCGAGGACCTCGAGTCGCACGGCCGGTACTGCCGGCAGGAATCGTCGCTGGGACATCATGTTGGATGGCTAAGGCGCTTGCCGAGTGACGTTATCGCTCTGGCCGTTCGCGTACAACCCGAAGAGCTTGCCCCACGCCGTCTCCGCCTGCCATTTCTCGAAGGTCTTCCGGTCCTTCTGCGGCCAGCGGTAGTAGTCGTGATAGAGCTCACTGCCCATGATGAAGAGGTTCACGAGTGGGGTGTGAAAGAAGAGCTTCTGCAGGCTCTTCATCGGCCCAAACCACATGAAGTCGCCGACGAGGCTCGCGCCGTTGTCGCCAACTTCGAAGCCCCAGCTCTCGTTCGAGATATCATCGCCAACGATTTCTATGTCGCGCGGATCACCCACGCCCAGCCCGTCTTCGTGGGCCAAGCGAATGTATTCGAGTGACATCGGGTCAAAGCCCATCATCTTCGCGGCAACGGCGTCGATTGCCACCTGGTCGGCGCTCGCCAGCATGTAGTCTTTGATGACCGGGATCATGGTGCGCGGCCCCGGACCATTACCAGCCGTGGTGCCGTCCATGATGGCAAAGAGGCCGCTGTGAATCTCCTTCTGAATTGCCAGCAAGTCGACGAGCGTGCGGTGAATCCAACTGTGAGTGTAATGACGTTTGGTGTTTAGCAAGCCACCGAAGGCGTTCTTCATGGCCCCGGTCGTCGTCGTGTAGATGTGACACTTGACCGTGGGCAGGTGGACAATGTTCTTGCCCACGAAGTAATCGGGAATGCGAATTCCGTCCGGGAAGATCCGATGCAAGACGTGCAGACGAGCCTTCGGTCGGTACTCGATCCACTTCATGTCTTCGGGTTTGAAGTTGTACAGAACCGGAACGTCGTACTTCTTGAACAACGGCAGGTAGTGATTGAGGTCCTCACCCTTAAAGGCATTGGTCACGACCGTCTTGTTCTGAACGCAGGTAACATCGCCGTACCCAGCGTTCTTCAATGCCTGAATCGTTCCCTCGAGCTGCCAGGGCGTCGTGTTGGCCCCCGGGAATGGGTAGTGCCAGGAGATATTGTCCTTGAGAATAGTAGTGTGACTGGGGTCGAGCGCTTGCTTCATCCCCGCCATCTCGCACAACTGCTCGATGTCCCGGAGGATGGTCTCGGGCTTTACTTTCTTGACGCTCACTTTGGATTTCATCGGACAGGCTCCTCGCGGAGCGGCAGCCTAGCTAAGCTCGATGATTCCGTCGAACTCCCCGGGTGCAGTCCGGCGGCGAGACCGCCAACGCGGCCCAATACACACCGTTCCGTTGGCCGACCCAGATTCTTCTCCCCGCGAAACGCGACGGCTCTGCGAAGCGCAAGGTGTGTACCAACAGCAACGGAGTTGCGACCATTTTGCCCGCCCGGGCGCCGCGGTCTCGTCGGGTATCCCGGAGCCTCCGCGTCTGCGTGTCTTGATCCGGAATCACGCCCGCTGATTTGGCGACCGTTACTGGTCGACAGCAACGGGAGCAACATTCTGATCGAGAACGGATTCGTCATTCGAGTACAC
>JBLNFG010000217.1:0-3752 GCA_050263495.1 Myxococcales bacterium
GTTCTTCTACAACCGACGCTACGTCTCGACCCCGATGACGAGCCCAGATTTCGTGAAGATCGCGGAGGCACACGGACACTTGGGGATACGCGTCACGCAACGTTCCGAGCTGCGCGCAGCCGTCGAGCAGGCGCGCAGTTCGTCCGGAACGGCGTTGATCGACTTCCGTGTCGAGCAGGAAGATAGCGTTTACCCGATGGTGCCATCCGGCGCCGATTTGTCCGACATGATCCGCCGCCCCAAAACCAATCAACTGCTTGAGTCAGGAGAAGATCAGTGAGCACCAGTAGCTTTCGTACCATTGTCGCCTATGTCGAAGACAAACCTGGCGTGTTGAATCGAGTCGCGTCGCTGTTTAGGCGCCGTGGTTACAATATCGTTTCTCTGAACGTCGGCCGCACCCACGAACCGGGCATCTCGCGTATGACCATCGTAGTGGAATGCGACGATATCGTGGCGCGCTTGATCGAGGCCAATCTGTACAAGCTCGTGAACGTGCTTGCCATTGAAGACATTTCACGAGAGCCGTGCGTGGTGCGCGACCTCGCCCTGATCAAGGTCAGCGTCGGACCTGAACGTCGCAATGAAGTGCTGCAGCTCGTAGAGGTGTTTCGAGCGCGGGTCGTGGACATCGGGCCGGATTCCCTAATCGCGGAGATTTCTGGATCTCCCGACAAAATCGAGGCCATGCTCGGGTGCCTCGCGCCGTTTGGAATCCTTGAAATGGTTCAGACCGGCCAGGTGGCAATGACACGTGGCTTGGAAGGCGCAGCCGCCCGCGCAGCTCACGGACAAAACTCCGATTCGGTGGTAACGGCAGCCTGACCGTGCCCGCCCCCGCGGGGCGCCAGTGGAGAACGTATTGCTATGACCCTGCCTCGCAGCATCGATCCTTCTCACGTTCGAGTGTTCGACACCACTCTGCGCGATGGTGAGCAGTCACCGGGCGCGACGATGACCTCGGACGAGAAGCTCGAGGTCGCCCGGGCTCTCTCGAGGCTCGGAGTGGATGTGATCGAGGCAGGGTTTCCCGCAGCTTCTCCGGATGATCTCGAAGCGGTTCGTCGTGTGGCGAGCAGCGTAGGACTCGAAGTTGTACCAGGCCGTCTAAGCAGCGAACCGCCGATCATCTGCGGACTAGCACGCGCCAGCCAGAAAGATATCGACCGCTGCTGGGAAGCGGTGAAAGGCGCGAAGCATCCGCGGATTCACACCTTCATTGCGACATCGCCTATTCATCGCGAGCATAAGCTGCGAATGAGCCGGGAGCAGGTCGTAAGCAAGGCGAGGGAAATGGTCGCCTATGCGCACAGCCTGTGCGAGGACGTTGAGTTCAGTCCTGAAGACGCGGGCCGCACCGAACCCGAGTTTCTGTATGAAGTGCTGGCCGCCGTCATCGAGGCTGGGGCAACGACTCTGAATATTCCAGATACGGTCGGCTATACGCTACCGCACGAGTTTGGTGAGCTAATCCGCGGCATCAAGCAAAACACCCGCGGCATCGAACGGGCCATCATCAGCATTCATTGCCACAATGATTTGGGGCTCGCGACGGCGAACACCTTGGCGGGTATCCTGAACGGAGCGCGTCAGGCAGAGGTCACCATGAATGGAATCGGCGAACGTGCGGGGAACACGTCGCTGGAAGAAGTCGTGATGACACTCGTAACCCGGCAGGCAATCCTTGGTCTCAAGACGGACATCGACACGACGCAAATCGTCAAGACGAGTAAGCTGGTAAGTCTGCGTACTGGAATGATGGTCCAGCCGAACAAGGCGATCGTCGGTGCTAATGCGTTCGCGCATGAAGCCGGCATCCATCAAGATGGGATGCTAAAGCACCAGGCAACCTACGAGATCATGCGCCCTGAATCGGTCGGCGCACAGAAGAGCCTACTTGTGCTCGGTAAGCACTCGGGCCGGCACGCGTTCGGTGTGAGGCTGCGCGAACTGGGATTCGCGCTCAACGACGAGGCCCTTCAGGCCGCGTTCGACCGTTTCAAAATTCTCGCTGACAAGAAGAAGAACCTTACCGATGCCGACCTGGAGGCGCTCGCCTCATCGGAGCAGGATCGCGGTAGCGAAATGTTCGCTCTCGATGCCGTCCAGGTAACCTGCGGCTCGAGTGGCCTCCCTACAGCCTCGGTACGCCTGCGCGGCCCCGACGGACAACTAACAGCAAGCGCTGCAATCGGCACCGGGCCCGTCCATGCAGTCTTTACCGCTATCGATCAACTGGTTCACGCTCGGTCGGAGTTGCTCGAGTACTCAATCAAAGCTGTCACTGAAGGGATCGATGCGTTAGGAGAAGCGAGCGTACGGGTGCAGTCGCGCGCCGGAGAGGCCCGCAAGAATGCCCAGCACTCCGTTTCGACTGGCGTCTTCCACGGCCACGCTGCGGATACGGACGTAATCGTTGCAAGCACGAAAGCATATCTCGCCGCACTGAACCGACTGCTCAGCGTTCAGAAAGCCGAAGCCACGGATGACGAGCAGCCCGTCTCGGACGCCCCAGCGGCACGTGCCGGAATCTGAACCAACTCGCTGCGCTTGGTACCATCAACGCGCAAACGGTCGGGTCTGCACGGCTCGAGACGGATAAGCAGCCACGGATGTTGCATTGGACGCCCCCTCGGAAGCACTGTCGGAGAAATAATCGATGCTGAAACATCCACCCCTTTTGGCAGATGCCCGCCAAGTACGTATCTACGACACGACGCTCCGGGACGGCACGCAACGCGAGGGCGTCTCGTTGACGGTGCAGGACAAGCTGCGTATCGCCCGGCGCCTTGATTCCTTTGGCGTCCATTTCATCGAGGGTGGCTGGCCAGGGTCGAACCCCAAGGACGCGGAGTTTTTTGCTCGCGCCCAGGATCTCGAATGGAAGAACGCGGTCATCGCGGCGTTCGGCTCTACGCGGCGCTCAAAGACCACTGCTGCAGAAGACCCAAGTACGGTTGCGTTGATCGATTCGGGTGCTCAGGTCTGCACGGTATTCGGAAAGACCTGGACGCTGCACGTGACCGATGTCCTTCGCACTACGCTGGACGATAACCTGGCGATGATCGAAGACACCGTGGCCTTCTTGGTGTCGCAGGGTCGCCGCGTGATGTATGACGCGGAACACTTCTTCGACGGCTATGCTGCCGATCCTAGCTATGCGATTGAGACTCTGCGCGCCGCCAAACGGGGCGGAGCAGAAGTCGTCGTTCTGTGCGATACGAATGGTGGTGGCCTCCCCTGGCAAGTCGAACAGGTCACGCAGGCCGTAGTCGCGGCACTCGAACACCCTGTTGGCGTGCACACGCACGATGACACGGGATGTGCCATGGCCAATAGCTTGGCTGCTGTCCGTGGTGGGGCGCGGCAGATCCAAGGAACGATTAATGGATACGGTGAACGCTGCGGCAACGCCAACCTCACGGTGATTATTCCCAATCTCGAGCTAAAGATGGGACTTACGGCTGTCGGCGACAGTCGCTTGACAGAGCTCGTACACCTCTCGAATTTCATCTCTGAACTCGCCAACGTTGCTCCCGACCACCACATGGCATACGTCGGCAAGAGCGCGTTTGCGCACAAAGGTGGCGTGCACGTCGCGGCGATGCGTCGCGCTGCAGCCAGCTATCAGCACGTGGATCCAGAGCGGGTCGGCAATCAAATGCGTGTGGTGGTAAGCGAGCTCTCAGGGCGCGCAAATGTCCTCGCGAAAGCCGAAGAGCTGGGGGTTGCGGTGGATGCCGGTGCCGAGG
>JBLNFG010000218.1:0-9105 GCA_050263495.1 Myxococcales bacterium
CTCTGCTCGAATTAGCACCGGCCTATTGGTTGAGGATTGCTGCATCGCTTCGACGCCCGCACTTCCGTCGCCCATTTCGACAATGAAGGCAAACAGGAAACCTGCGCAATCTGTTCGCACAGAAGGCTCGTAGCGTCTATGTCTGTGGTCGTCGGCGTGACCCGACCGAAGAAGCACGAGGCAATGGATCGATTCATTTGGATTTGTATCTCTGGAGCGCTGGGCACGGGCTGCCGCTATCTAGTGGGAGTCTGGAGCGCGCAACGATTCGGCGCGGCGTTTCCCTTCGGCACACTGATCGTCAACGTCATCGGTTGCTTCCTGATTGCACTCGTGATGCGCGTTGCACTCAGTGTCACGACTTTCCCGACTACTCTTCGACTCGCACTTACCACTGGATTCATGGGAGGTTTCACCACCTATTCCAGCTTCAACTACGAGTCCACGAAACTGTTGTTGGAGGGTAAGCGGTTCTTGGCGCTGATCAATTTCGGGACAACCGTGGGTGCCTGCTTTATCGCTGGCGTATTGGGCTTGTTGCTTGCGGACCGCTTCCTTGGCTAAGGACAGCGCACCCAGCGGCGATCGACGGGATCTGTCTGCTCTAACTCCTTAGGATGATTTCGTTTGCTGGTCGTGTGCGCACGTGGTCTGCAATGCCGCCCGCAGTGATGGCGTCGGAAAACCAGCAGGATTTTGGCAGGCAACGGCCCATCTTAGCTACTGTTACGGCGCTCAGCCGTGCATCGGAGGCTTCCAATTGACCATCGAGCAAAGCGCAGGCTAGGCTAGTAGCGCGATTCAATTGAATTGATGGGTCCTACGGACCCGGCCGCTGCGCGGCCATCGCGCTACTAGTCTTGTTCCGTTGGGCATTCGCCCAAACCCGAATTCGCTGCGCGAATTCCTAGTACCTCTCACCTCGGTAGCACTCATCACTTCAAAAGATTCGGGGTACTAGTTGGCTCGGCTGATGGAACAACATCAATCGGGTCGCTAACACTCCACTGAGGCCCCAATGAATACGCCCGCAAGACGTCCGCTAGAACGGGTCAGAATCTATCTTAACGAAACGGACCATTCGGGCGGCGTCCCGACGGTTTCGCGCATCATCGAGTTCTTGCGTAAGGAGAACGCCGCTGGCGCGACCGTGTTGCGAGCCGAGATGGGCTTCGGGGGATCGGGACGAATCCACACGCAGCAATTGGTCGATCTGGCCGTAGACTTACCCTTGATTGTGGAGTGGATCGACGACGCCGCGCGCGTCGCGCAGCTACTGCCTGAACTGTTGACGATGATTACGCCTGGGTTCGTCACCGTGGAGGACACGGCGGCAGTGTTGTCGCCGACCCGTCCAGTCCGCGACCTTTCGAGTGAACTTGCGGTGACCACCATCATGACGGGCAACCCCGTCACCGTAGAGGGCGAATTACCAGTACGAGACGTGGTAGCGCGTATGAATCAAGCGGGGGTGCGCGCCTTGCCAGTGGTGGAAGCGGGCGCACCCATTGGAATGATCACCAGCGGAGATTTGATCGAGCGCGCCGCAATTGCCCTTGGCCTTGCGCAGTTCGCGGGCTTGCGTCCATCGGAACCCGCCTGGGAGATCGAGCAGAACCGAGTTACGTTGACTGCTCGCCAGATCATGACCGCTCCGATCGTCACAGTGGGCGCCACGGCTCGATTGAGCCAGGTGGCAAATACCATGGTACTCCACAAGCTGAAGCGCCTTCCCGTGGTGGACGAGCGCGGTACGCTGGTGGGGATCGTGTCACGGTTCGACTTGTTGCGTACGGTTGCCCAATTCCCCGCTCGCGACCACGCGAATGATCCAATTCCCCAACTAGGGCAAGGCGTTGCGATGATGGACGTGATGCGTCGTGACGTGCCGACCGTGCTGGTTGACGCCGGAATCCCCGAGGTATTGCAGGCACTGATTTCGACCCGCCTCAACCTCACGTTCGTCGTGGACGCGACGAAGCGCGTGGTGGGGTTGATCACCGCTGCCGAATTACTGCAACGGGTCACTCCTGCGTTGCGACGCAACGCGCTCACTGCATTAATGCGGCGAATGCCGTTCTTTCATACCGATCCGGAGTACGCCGAATCAGAACGACACGCTGGCGCAAGGAATGCCTCCGGACTCATGACCGTGTATTTCGAAAGAGCGCGAACCAATGACCCACTGGAAAAAGCTATCTCTGCCATGGTCAGTGGCTCACATAAGGTAATA
The DNA here is from genome assembly GCA_050263495.1 of Myxococcales bacterium. Classification (GTDB taxonomy): domain Bacteria; phylum Myxococcota_A; class Polyangia; order Polyangiales; family Polyangiaceae; genus FEN-1139. The sequence continues at coordinate 2,234 of JBLNFG010000218.1, forward strand.
GCCATCGTTGACGACACCGATTGCCTCCTCGGCGTCGTTGATCGCGCCGATGTATTACGAGGCCTACTGCGATCCGTAACCCCACCGCGCAAATAGAACCACCTCCCGTCACTGCGCCTGGTTTCCGTCACTGCTGGCGCTGCATCCGTTACCGCGCGTTCGATGCCTCTAGTGCAATCAATTGCCCCGCCGCAATCGGTGTACTACCGCGATTAGCAGGTGCTCGATTGGTTTGGTTTGTGCCGGCGCAACAACGGAAGCCGATCTGGTAACCGTTATGCCACTCGTTGTGATCCGTGGTGGTCGGACGGCAACGGTTACGGACACGGCCCCAGTATCCGCCTTTGAGGGCGCTTCGGTAGGGAGGCCTATTGTAGAAGCCTTCTTCGTTCAATACCCATTCATCGACGTTCCCGGCCATGTCATGGACACCGTAACCACTGATGCACTGTGGTCGCGATCCCGACGCCTCGCGTTGATCTACGCGGGCGATTTCTGCTTCCCGAGTCTCGGGATTCGCGTACGCGTTGTTGTCGACAAGGATCGTTGGACGATCAAAGTTGCAGGCGATAGGGTCACGTACATAACCGTTCGGATAGGGGTAACGATTCGGTCCTTCGCACGCCAATTCCCACTCCGTACTGGTACAGAGCCGCTTGCCCTCTTCGCGACAATGCTCCTCGGCTCGCTGAAAGTTGACGGCCACGACGGGCTTCAGTCCTGCGCGGTTGGGATACTCGAACGCGTCAATGCAGAAACGCATGTGATTCGGGACCCCCACGCACTGCCCCTCGGGCGCGTAGGTCTTGCAGCGATCGCGCTCCGCGCTGAGAAACTCACGGCAAGTGTGCCCCAGAATCGGACAATGCATGCCATCCACCAGTTGCATCCCACTGGGACAATCGCGTGCTGTTTCGTCGCGTGCTGTTTCGTCGCGTGCTGTTTCGTCGCGTGCAGCGCTCTTTCCGGTTGTCTCGAGGTGGGAGTCGAAGCTGCATAGTAACGTCTCGTTCGACTCACCGGGTCTAGCATTAGGCGCGCCTGACTCGGCACGTCGAGCCTCCGGCAACGCAACGGAATTGCGAACCGCGCATGACTGTCCGGAATTGCCAGCCGCGCATGATCGGTCGAGTTCCCTGGCTGAGAGCGGCACTGCCGAATAGATCTCGACGCGCATGCGGCGCGCTGGCACGGCGGTGCTGGCGCGTCCGTAATAGTGCTCTGACGTCATAGAGGCGCAGAGATTGCCAACGAAGAATATCGTCCAACACGCCAAGAGATCGCGCGCGTACCTAAACGGTCGGCTTCGATGGACAGGTTGGATCACGACCTTCGTCATGGCTGCGCAGTAGTTAGGTAGCGGTAGGAATTCTCTCTGGACTTCTTCGGAAGCAGTGAGCGCTTCATAGATCGCTCGCATGAACAACACGAGCAATTCATCGCGGGCACAGGAAAGGCCACCCTACAAGACGTATCCAGCGAATCGTTTCTAGCAACCTGATCGCGCGCAGGCTCTTCGGCCAAAAACAACCCAGCCCCTCCGTTATGGCCAATGCGATCGCTCTAGTTCGGTGCAATCCAAGGCCAGAAGTACTCTTCAGGGCGAAACAGTGACGACGGTTTTGTTGACGCACACTCGAGGCACTCCGCCAACGCTCCCGATCACTCGAACGCGATGCTCCGCCGCCAAGCACTCGTCCAATTATCCGAATCCGGCGTCGCTTTCGACTCTGATGCGCGGCAGGAGGAGTGTGCGCGTCTACCGGGACGAACCCGTCGACAAGGCATTGATCGAGAACATGTTGGAGGTGGTGCGCTGGGCACCGTCGGGAAAGATCGTTCAACCGCTGCGCTTCGTGGTCACGAGCGGTAAGCAACGCATGCACGAACTCGTCGAGCCTCGCCCACGCCCCCTTGCGTCAAGCCCTGGGCCTCGCCGAGGGCGAGGCCGTAGCAGCAACCCTGATGCTGGGCAAACCGAGGTTTAAGTACCGCGCGATTCCGCCCCGCAAGCCGCTTGAGGTGCGCTGGCAGTAGGCCATCCAAGCGGGTTGATGTGCACCAAACGGGGCGCGACGGACAGCGTCACGGTCCGCGCCGATGTCCTCGTGAAAGGGGCGTCGTGCGACGTGGCAGTGCGGCGCCCCCAAGCGACCGAATGGCGTCTGCACCAGACGTCCAGGTGGGCAGCGCCGACGTCCTTCGCCGAAGTGTTGTGTCCGTCCGAAGTGTTGTGTCCGTCGACGCAAGCAGCGGAAACCTTCTCGTGAAGGGGTCAACGCGCGTGGGAATACTCGTCGATGCGCCGGCGTAATCGCGCGCATTCGGCGCACAGCGATGTGATCACCGTCGAACGCGCAGCCGTTCTTTTGTGCAAAATTGCGCCGTAATCTCGTAAGTGCCCGTCACCGCGTCGGCAAAACCAAAAAAACCACCGCTTCACTGCAAACCTTCGGTCGACACATCGCCGACTCAATGCACTCGTGTTAATTGCCTATTGCCCATGTACACTCCTCCGGCCATCTTCACGACTTGCGCAGTCCTTGCGTGCGCATGCTCTGGTCTGGATCTGTCGCATGCCCCGTTCCTCTTGGTGGGAGAGCGGCCGAGGCAATTCTCGTCAACGCGCCCCAAGCAATGGAAGGGGGCGCGAGAATGCTTAATGGCCATGCTCGTCGAGCACGGCTACACAGCCAGTGACGTCGCCAGAATCCTTGATTGCTCCGTCAACCAGGTGCGTCGCGCCTGTGCCAATTGGCGCGAGTGGTCCGAGGAGCTGGACGAGGCGGAGGAACCCGTCGTGCATTAATCCTCTTCATTATTACGGCCTCTTAGGCTCTTCTGACTTAACTCGCTTACTTCTGTGAATAGGTACGAACCACCAACCAACGGTGTGGCGTCGACCAATGACGTGTGCGGTGGCGTAGGTTGTCCTTGCCGTGGGCAACGTCGCGGCACCCCACCAGCGGCGAGCACATGGGCTTAGACTCGTGCCTTACTCGCCTCGAGGCGCTCGTCCGGTCGACGGTGTGCGAAGGTGCGGATCGATGCCACCGATCTGACGACCTTCCCCGATATCACGGTCGTTTGCGGCGAGCGTCAGCTGTCGTCGATCGATCGGAATGCCGTCGTTAACCCGACACTCTTGGTGGAAGTAACGAGCCCATCGAGCGAGGACTACGATCGCGGCGAAAAGCTTCGCAACTATATGCAGATCACGAGCGTTCGGGCAGTGATCTTCGTCTCGCACCGTCGTCCGCAGGTCACGGTCGTCGAGCGATCGACGGAGGGATGGCAACAACGCGAGGTTCGCGCGGGAGAAGAGGTGACGCTCGCGACGCCGAACGTGTCGTTGTCCGTTGACGAGCTCTATGCCGGAATCACGCTCGAATCGTCGGAGTAGCGCCAGCGCATCCATTCGCGCGCACCGGCGAACGAATCGTCAACGCATCCCTAACCGATCGCATCGGTGGGCGCCGCGCTGTAGCCGCGACGGGAAGAGGCAGGTGCGTCATGAAGGCCGAGGAGATCCTCCGCTAATTCGATCAACGCCACGTCGTTCACGACGCGCGTGGAAAGTACGGCGCGCGCGCCACCACCGGCCGCGACGCGAATCAGACTCTGGTGCACGGACTGCACGATGATGAATGGCGGCTTTCTGCCGTTCTGACGAGCCAACGCCAAGATTCCAAGCCCCGTTCCACCCGGCAAACGACTGTCGGTCAGCACCAAATCGAAGGCACCACGCTCTCGCAACGCCTTCGCAAGGCCAGTCGCATCCTTCACCTGAACGACGCGCGCATGAAGGGCCCGAATGACGGGAAGTAACGCTATCTCCACGTCGTGCGATGCCGTCGCTAGCAGAAGGCGGTGGTGTTGTGCGCCGGCCATCGGTTCGTTGCTGGCCAGTGCAGGCGAAGCCGTTACAAGCCGAGCTTCGCTGCAACCTGTCGTCGCATCCGGAGATACTGGACAGGTGTTGTGCACGTTTGCGGGTGCGGGTTTGTCCATGAGTTGGGGCCGGCAGGCTCTCGGTGCATCCTCACCAGAGAGACTTCCAGGTGGCGCCGGGTTCGCATTAAATGTGCCAGCGACAAAATCGTATAAGCTGTTGAATTAACAATGCGCAGCGTGCGATCTGAGTCTCCGGTTTCAACCATGAAAGCTTCGGATCTGCAACGCCGCTCGGCCATGGCAGATCCTCGGTGTAGGGCTAAGTACCCGCCACTTACCTCGTTGCCTCCAATGTACAGCCATCGAAAGGAACTCGAATTCATGCGCCTTTTAGCGTCGTCAAAACTAGGGACGCTCACTGTTATCCTTGCGATCACCGCCAGCGGCTGCGGTGGGAGCAGTTCTCATCGCGTCGGTGGTCCCGCTGTTTCCGATAAGTCCGAAGCGCCGGGCGACCCAGCGCACAACCTGCTGCGCAACTCTGACTTCTCGTCGGGTTCGATCTTGCCTTGGTTGACGAGCTTCTCGAGGCCCGCCGAAGGCGAAGCGATGGTCAAAAATGGCGCGATGTGCGTCAACGTAAAGGCTGGTGGCGCAAACCGTTGGGACGCCCAATTGCGCCACCGCGAAATGATCGTGCAAAAAGGCCACGAATACGTCGTGTCGTTCAAGGCCTGGGCATCGCGAAACACCAACCTGACGGCAAAGATCGGTATGTCAGGTCGGCCGTATACGGATTACTGGACCAAGGGGATCTCGCTGACGACCGAGCCTCAGCTGTTTTCCTATAAGTTCCAGATGAACCACCCCGATGATCCGATGGTGGAGTTCGCTCTCCATTTTGGCGGTCACATGATTCAGGGGTCAGGGCCGATCGACCTCTGCTTCGATGACATGGTGCTCTCCGATCCGCAGTTCGCGCCGCCCCCACCGCCGAAGCCGGTTGTCATCCCCAAGGTGCGAGTCAATCAAGTAGGATACATCCCGAGCTTCTCGAAGGTGGCGACGTTCGTCAGCGATGCCAAGGACGCGCTGGAATTCCAGGTCGTCGATGCGAGCGGCAAAGTGGTGCACACCGGAAAGACGACACCGCGCGGTCCGGATGCTGCGTCGGGCGACAGCGTGCACATTATCGATTTCTCCAAGCTGACCACGCCGGGGAAAGGTTACGTCATCAAGGTTGGACAAGAATCGAGCGATCCCTTCGACATCGACAAAGGGATCTACAAGACCGCCAAGTACGACGCGTTCAAGTACTTCTATCTGAACCGAAGCGGCATCGAGCTCAAAATGCCGTTCACGGGCAAGCCGGACTGGGCGCGCCCCGCGGGACACCCGAAAGACGAGGCGCCCTGCAGCCCCGCCGCGAAGTGCGACTACACACTCGATGTGACCGGTGGCTGGTACGACGCCGGCGATTACGGCAAGTACGTGGTCAACGGTGGCATCAGCGTGTGGACGTTGATGAACTGGTATGAACGCAGCACTGCCATCGCTGGCGGTGACACCAAGGCGTTTGGTGATCTCAAGGATTTCATCCCGGAGAGCGGCAACAAGATCCCCGACATCTTGGACGAGGCGCGTTGGGAGCTCGAATTCCTGCTCAAGATGCAGGTGCCAGAAGGCAAACCGAATGCCGGCATGGCGCATCACAAGATGCACGACACCGAATGGACCGCGCTCGGGATGGCGCCGCACGAGAGCAAGATCAAGCGCGATCTCAGGCCCGTAAGCACCGCAGCCACGCTCAATCTGGCAGCGAGTGCAGCGCAAGGCGCTCGCCTGTTCAAGAACTTCGATCCCAAGTTTGCTGATCGCTGCTTGAAAGCGGCCGAGGTGGCGTGGGCCGCAGCCAAGAAGAACCCATCCGTGCTCGCAAACCCGGACGACTCAACGGGTGGCGGTCCCTACGACGACAAGGATCTCGCGGACGAGTTCTATTGGGCAGCTGCCGAACTGTGGACCACGACGGGCAAGGCCGAGTACAAGAAGGAACTCGATCAGTCGCCCCTCGACAAGGCGATTGTATCCGGTGATGGCGAGATCGAAACCGTGATGACGTGGCAGCGCGTCGACGGCCTGGGTAAGATCTCGATGGCACTCGCCGCACCCAAGGATCGCAATCGTTACCGCGATCAGATTACGGCAGTTGCCGATCAGTTCGTCAAGACCGCCGAAGCCGAGGGCTATCGTTTGCCCCTGAGCGCGGGCAAGGACGGCAAGTATCCCTGGGGCTCGAACTCGTTCGTGATCAACAACGGATTGGTACTGGCCCTAGCGTACGACTTCACGAAGGCAGCCAAGTACCGTGACGCGGTGGTGTTTGCGCTCGACTATCTGTTTGGACGTAACGCGATGGGCCAGAGTTACGTGACGGGCTACGGCGAGCGGCCGTTACAGAATCCACACCATCGATTCTGGTCGCACCAAGCCGTGTCGAGCTATCCGTCGGCGCCTCCCGGCGTGCTCTCGGGCGGACCCAACTCCGGCATGGAAGATCCGTACGTCAAGGCCGCAGGTCTTCCCGGTTGTAAGCCACAGAGGTGCTTCATCGATCACAGCGAGGCGTGGTCTGCCAACGAGATCACGATCAACTGGAACGGCCCGTTCATGTGGGCGCTCGCTTGGACCGACGAGCAAGCGTCGCGCTAATCGCCACTCGTTTCCTTGGCTCCCGCCCAAACCCAATTCGCTCCGCGCATTGTTAGTGCCGCGAGCGTTACTGGCTCATAGCGATTCGACGAGGGCCGGCGTGCATAGCGACGCCGGCCCTTTGCCGTGTCTGACGTTCGATTGGGTTAGTGCGGCGCGGTACTGGCCGAAGCCGCACACGACTCTTGATTGGGTTAGCGCGGCGCGGTACTGGCCGAAGCCGCAACGCGACGACTTGCGATGCATCGGCTACGGATCGCGGCGCG
>JBLNFG010000219.1:0-5792 GCA_050263495.1 Myxococcales bacterium
AGCGCGCGTCCGGGCGGATGGGGGCATCATCAGTAATCTGAGGAGCGCAGCGACGAGGCCGCCTCGCGCAGCGAGAGGATCGGCGCTTGGAGTAGGGGTTTCAAACTGATTGGCGCTCTAGAGCACGGTGTCGAATTTGGCACTGTGCTAGCCGACAGCATTGCGGTCGCAGCAACGATTGTGCCTGATCGAAGACTTCCATCCAATGGCGAGTTTCCGCGAGTTAGGTCGCACAGGGGGCGCGGAGAATTCGTGCTTTGTGGGACGCATGGCGCGTGTCGAGCGGCTTCCTATTGACTCCAGCCCGAACTGGTCCTTTCCAAAGGCGAGCCACGGCGAAGTGTTCATCAGCTCTTTGGGTTAACGCGGGAGAAAAACAGCGTGGTTGTGTGGAGGCGGGCGTATGGACGGAAATGCGCCCTGGTGAGGTCGAACCAGTCGTTTTCGAGGGGGCTTTGCGTTAGGCTTCAGCCCCCGAGGAGCCTCAATGTCGAAAACCTCTCCGATAATCCTACTGGCCTTCGTGAGTTCCGCTTGTTTCTTCAATAGCGTCACGAAACTCGACGCAGAAGCCAAACACGTTCACTTGGTCACCGATACTGACAAGCCGAGTGAGTGCAAATTCCTCGGCAAGATCACCGCAACCTCCCACGCAGACGATGAAAAACTTGCCAGGCAAGGCGCGGAAAACGAGCTTCGCAATAGGGCAGCCGAACTGCGTGGCAACTTTGCCGTAATCGAGCAAGCGCGAGGCGGCCGAATTGGCACCACGAGCCAACGTGAAGTGGTGATCAATGGCAAGGCCTATCACTGTAGGACCCTAGATATGCAGGTCGCAGAAGAGGAGAAGGCAGCGCAGGCGCTCGCGGAAAAGGAAGAGCGCGAGGCCAAGGCAGAGGCTGAAGAGCAGGCGCGGCTCGAAGAAGAAAAGGCCAAGCGCGAGCAAGAAGAGAAGGACCGCGCTGAGAAAGAGCAAGCAGAAAAAGAGGAAAAGAAGTCTAAGAAGGGCAAGAAATCGGAAGAATGATGCCACCGGACGATACCAACCCAGATGACCCCAACACGTTTGCAAAGTATGTGCGCGTGCTCGCGGCACTAGCCCAACCGGGTGTTGATGCGGATACCGTTCTGGCACGCTTTGGCTTGACAGAGGCGGAGTGGGACGCGCTAGAGGACGCCTGCGATGCTAGGCTGAACTCCGAGGACAACGATGACGAGAAGACTCTCGGCTATCTCGGTCAGATAGCGCAAGGGCTCCACGCGAACCACTCGTCCACCGACGAGCCAGGCATCGATTTCGACACGTGGCTTGCCGTGACTCGAGCCTGTCGAACCGGCGCGCAGTTCGAGGCTCAGCTGGCAACGCGAAAGATCGCGCTACAGGATTTTCTTTCTGCACAAGCCCACTGGATTCAGCGCATGGCTGGAGATCCGGCGCTCTTGGCACGGTATCGATCGAACGGGTGACACAAGTGTTCGTTCCACACGCATGAATGGATGCGGAGCATGATAACTCGATTGCATAGCGGGCGCGCGACTACGACAGCGCCCGATGATTCTCACGCGCGAGGGCCTGCTATGTGAGTGAGGGCTGAATCCAGCCTCTGATGCTCATTGCAGCCGCGGACGCAACGCAATCCGTCGTTGCCAAAGCCGCTGTTCGTCTTCCGTACTAGGCGTTGTTGCGCGCATCCACGAAGCCACTAAGTGACGTTCGTAACAATGCGGGGCGTCGGCAGGTGAAGCCTTAAGCCATTGTTGGAACCAACGCTGGATTTCCGGTGCGGCCTGAACGTTGTCCTTCAGTACCACTCCGAGCGCGATCATCGCGGCGGCGCTGATCCAATCAACGTGCCCCGCCGCGAGATCGTAAAGCCAGCGTCGCCGCGCCGAACCAACCCAATCCTGCTCAGACCGAGCAATCCCGAGCAGACAAAGGACCTGAAACCCAAACAGCCATTCCAGCGGCGATATTGCGCGTGAAGGAGGAGCGGGAGCGTAAAAAGCGGCGCAAGCCAACTGTTCCGAAGAAAAGGATAACGCCGCGGCACCCTGGTAGTAGCTAGCTATGCCGCTCGGTGTCGTTGCGGCTATTGCAGCCACTGCGCGCACGGTTTCGTCATTGGGACGAGGCAGCAGTGGCTTCGGGCAGCACTTCGCGTAGTCCCAGAGCCCTGGCCGCGCCGGGTCCAAACCCAATCCGAGGGGCCCGTCCGCAGTAATCTCTAGCTCCGCATTGGCTAGATCAAGCGCCTGGGTGGTGAGCTGGAAAGCCCGATAGAAGCTCGGCGGTTCCGGATTTGTCACACGCAAGTGCAGCTTGGGAACCTCTGACTGATTCGACCCGCGGATTCGCCGACAGAAGTCGAACAAGACCCGCGTTCCCGGCGTCTCTGGAAAGCCGAGGCGGTGCTCGACAAATTCCGCGTCCAGTAACAATTCTCGAGCGCGGGGTTCGTGTTGGCATTGTGCGCGAAGGTCTTCCTTCTGCGCCAAATCTTGCGTCCTTACCGAACTCACGTAGCTCCGGCTCGCGCGCGCCCACGCGCCATTCGGCTCAAGTTCGAGCGCACGCGCATAAGCGTTGAGTGCCGGTTCAACCATTCCGGCCTCTAACTGCGCGTCGCCGAGCTCCAACCACAGGCTGGACTGATCGGGCTTCATCGCGGCTGCGTCTGCGAACGACTGCACGCATGGTTCGAGAAGTCCCATTCGTCGCTTGGTGCGGCCCAGCAACAACCGCGTGACGTACGAGGGCTGCGTCGCATCGAGACGTCGTAGATCCGTCAGAACCCGCTCATGCTGCTCGATTTGGTGGAGCCACTGGACGTACAACACGAGCAACGCATCATCGCTCGGATAACGCTCCACCAGCCATGCCAAGATATCCGCCGCAGCCTCGGCATTCTCACGACGCGGTCCCTGCTCCGCGGAACCAAGCGCTGATAGCAGCGGCTGCCAATCGATCGCGCGACTAGGCGTCTCGTTTGCGGGCAGCTGCGCACGTTTGAACCACTCCGGCACCCACGTCAGATACGCCACTTCAGGACGGAACGTGACCACGCGCGCGAGAATCCTGAGCGCCTCTAAGACGCGTCCCTGCCTAGCAAGTACGCGGGCGCGCACCGCCACCCTGCCGAAGAAGGCGTCCTTCGTTGGATCGAACAGCCCCAACGGGTCCTTCACCATTTCGAGCACGCGATCGAGCAAAGCAAGACAGGCCTCGTTGCGTGGATCCATCGCGAGCGCAGCCGAAATCATGCTGGCTGCCTGCTCAGAATCCCCTTGCTCGAGTGCGACCGCCGCAGCCTCGCGGTAATCGTCACGGGTTGGGTTCCTAACGAATTCAGGCGGGGTCACGCAGGCCATGCTCCCGGCACTCAGGGGCTCTTGGCGCGCTGAATCGCCAACAGTCGTTCGAAGGTCTTAGGATCCAATCGCTTCTCTGTGAATTGTCGGTTCCAGTATGCGACCTCGTCCACCCATTCTCCGTAGTCGAGTCCGAAACGTGACAAGACGCTCGCCCCGAGCACCGTCGAGGTTTGCTCAAGCAGGACCGTGAGTTCCACATACTCGGGCATTTCCAGTCGCGGCGGTTCGGAGCTGCGGGAGAACGAGCCCATGCCAGCATTGGGGCCTGAGGGCGAAAACTCGAGCCCGGGTGGGACGGTCGGCTCCGCCGATGAAGGAGCATTTGACTGCGGCATCGAGCGAGGCTCGGCCCCAGCCGACCTGAGCGGCGCATGAATGGCCGCGCCTGAAACCGGCGGGGTATTGGGGAACCCGCATAACGGTCCCGCGGCAGGAGGTGCCAACGGACTAGTCGCGCGCAGGTAAACAGGGACGTCCAAACTCGCATTGGGGAGTCGGGGCTCGGCCGGAGGCGCTTCCACACCCCCCGACGCGGTCTGCGGCAAGGACGCCTCAGGCGCGTTAGGCGCAGTCATCTCGGTACCGGCGACCGGAGCACGCCGTGGCGCTTTTGGGGTCGACGGTCTGCCCATAAGTGGGGGGCATCCGAGCCGTTCACGCTCGGCTTCTACCAGAGCGCAGTAATGATGAAATAGGCGCGGGCGATTGAGGGCAATGCGCTTCGACATCTCCTCCAGCCAGCGCCGCTGTTCCGATAGCCAATGCTGTAGCGAGAGTCCCTCCTGATCCAGTATTGCTTGCCGTGATTCGCTCTGCTCAAGCCTGGCAGTCAGTTTGGCGAATCGCGCCAGCGTCAAAGGTTCGACCACAGCGCGTGGAAGCTAACATAATGCGGTTCGCCATGTAAATCGGACAAAAAGCCGACCCATTCACAGGCTACTCTTAGCGAGAGCAATGATAGGTCTGGCTGTTGGGGCTACTCTCGAGTTGTTTGGCACTGCGCTGCCCGCTGATGCGTACGTGCTGTCATTTAGCGCGCATGAGGCCATCTCACAGCCGTACCGGGTTCAGGTGCGATTCGAAACCAGTGATGACAGCCTTGAGCTAGGCAGCTGTATCCGCACGCGTGCTGTGCTCGTAGTCACAGACGCAATGCATCGGATGCGCTATTTTGACGGCTTCGTTGAAAGAGCCTCATTCGCGGGCTTATCGCTCGACAAGCTGGTGTTTGACATCGAGCTGCGACCGCGTCTCTATGCCCTGACGCATCGCGCTGACCACCGCATTTTTCAGGAGCAATCGATTCCTGATGTCGTAAAGATGGTGTTCTCCGAGACGGGAGTGGAGCCTGTTGATTGGAAGTTGAGTCGCAGCCACGGTCAGCGAGAAATGGTGGTGCAGTATGGGGAGTCAACCCTTGCCTTCTTATCCAGGCTCCTGGAAGAAGCCGGCATTTTCTACTATTTCGTGCACGGCGTAGACGGGCACCGACTCGTTCTTTGCGACAGCATCGAGGGGTTCATGCCGAACCCACTGGCGCCAGTACTCTCGCTTTCGCCCCAGCAGGGGAGCATGTTCGAACCGCTGAGGCGGTTCTCGCGAAGGCGCACGTTGCGAACGACGGCGGTTCTGCTTCGGGATTACGACTTCGAGAAACCGGGAGTGTGCCCACAGGCCAGCGCCTCGGCACCCGACAATTGGCCGCAGGACTTTTACGAGTACCCCGCTCGCGTGTTGCCTGAGGCAGAGCTCAAGGAACTGGCTCGGGTTCGCCTCGCAGAGCTTCGGTCAGACGCCGACGTGTGTGAAGGGACGAGTAGCGCCCTCGGAATCGAATTGGGACGCAACTTCAGCGTAACGGGAGCGCAGCACGACGAGCTGGACGGCGAATACATTGCCATTTCTCTCCAAACGAACGGCAGCCAACGCAACGCGGAGGGAAAGGCCGACTTCCACTGCTCCAACTGCTTCCGTGGGATCCTGGTGGGAGCACCGTTCTCTCCCTCGCGCATCACACCGCGGCCGCGCATAGGTGGACACCAGACGGTCTTCGTGACGGGGGACGACAACGCCGACCAAGCGATTTTCACGGACAACTATGGTCGGATCAAGGTGCGGTTTCACTGGGATCGCGTCAACCAACGGAATGGCAGTTCGAGCCCATGGGTACGCACCTCGCAGATCCCACTAGGTGGGGCAATGGTGATTCCTCGCGTGGGTTGGGAAGTCTCGGCTACCTTCTTTGAGGGAGATCCGGATCGTCCCCTCGTGCTTGGGCGAACTTACAATGCGGAGAATGCGCCGCCCGTGGGACTCCCGGCAGCAAAGGCTTCGAGCAGCCTCGAAAGTATGTCGTCGCCGGGCGGGGCAGGTAGCAATAAGATTTCGATGGGTGATTCCGGCGGGAGTCAAGGGTTTGG
>JBLNFG010000220.1:0-6171 GCA_050263495.1 Myxococcales bacterium
AAATGTTCGGCTTTTCTACGGCGCTACGTTCGGCTACACAGGGGAAAGCAGAGTTCACGATGGAGTTCGCCCGCTACGCGCCCCTGCCAAACGCTTTGGCCGAGGAGCTGATTGAGAAACATAAGAAAGAGCAGCTATCCAAGAAGGCGAAGTGAGGAGACCGAGCCATGTACCGTAAAGAGGTAAACGAGCGAAGCCCCATGAGGGTCTTCGAGAAGTCGCTACACGGCGGGCTCGGGCGAGGCCACGTGGGGATCATTGCATCGGTTCCCGGCATGGGAAAAACCCCGGTGCTCGTGCATATTGCCCTGGACGACCTTTTGCGCGATCGCAAAGTGCTGCACATCTCACATGAGAATGCAGTCGACCATGTAAGAACGTTTTACAACGAGGTGTTTCACGACCTGTGCGCAACGTCCAAGATGACCGAATCTGATGCGGTCATGTTGGATATCGAGCGCAATCGCATGATCTTCTCTCTGTTCAACGATCACGACGACGCGCCGGTTTCCCAGCGCGGCGGACGAACGTCGATCAGCAGAATCCAGGAGGTTGTTCGATTCGCGCGAGAAGCGGCCCAGTTCCGACCGGATGTCGTCATCATTGACGGATTCGACTTGGTACGCGGAACCGACGAAGCGCTGGCAGCGCTCGGCGCAATTGCTAAAGAGATCGGGGCTGAGCTCTGGGTTTCGGCAACGACCGCCAGAGCCGAGGCGGGAAGCCTTCCGGCACCACTCGACCGTGTTGCCTCGAGCGTCCAGGTCATTGTGTATCTTGAGCCGGAGGACAATCTGATCCGGCTAAGACTGCTCAAGGATCACGATAGCAAAGAGCTGAAGGATCTACACCTGCGCCTCGATCTGCCTACGATGCGCGTGATCGATGAAGACGTTCCACCTACGACTGAACGTCCGCGTGACCCGAGGCGGTTCCGGCTGATCTCCGGCGGAAGCCGCGGCGCTGAAGCAGAATTCGGCGCGTGTGCAGAGCGCTGGGGGATCTCGGAGACGAACTATAGCTTTGAAGGACATCGCGTACTCGAGCGCAACCGAGGGGTTGTCGTGCTCACTCCGGAAGAGTTGAACCGGGGCGACTTCAGCTTGGTGTACGCTTCCAAGCGGCTGAATCGCCAGCTCACCGACATTCCGTTGGTGCGCAATGTCCTCAAGACTATCTGGCACCAGATCACCAGCGCCACCCAGGTCTTTGCCGTTGGCGTGATTCAGGACGACAACACCGTCCGCGGTGGCACTGGTTGGGGAGTTGAGTTGGCCCGGCTTTGGAAGAAGCAGCTGTTCGTGTTTGACCAGGAACGACGCTCTTGGTTCTGCTGGAACGGCAAGGCTTGGGAGATGACCGCGCCGCCTCAGATCAGCTGCGAGGCGTTCGCCGGTGTGGGCACCCAGAGTCTTTCGGATGAGGGTCGTCGTGCCATTGCGGAGCTGTTCCATCGCTCCTTTGGTGAACCGGGGCGCTGAGACGCCACGACTTTTACGCCCCTCAGCGGCGCCCGATCGGAAACGAGCGGGCGCCGTTTTGGTTTCTATGCGGAGTAACTCGTGACCCAGGAAGAGATCCTGCCCATCGTGAACGAAACTGGTGTGACCACGGGCGCTGCGCCACGTTCCGTTCTGCACAGCAACCCGAGCCTGTTGCATCCCGTCGTGCATTGTCTGGTTACGAACCGTTCGGGTGCCCTACTGATGCAGTTGAGAGGCCGCAACAAAGACGTGCAGCCTGGCCGCTGGGACACATCGGTTGGCGGTCACGTCTGTTTCGGCGAATTGGTGGAGGCCGCCGTGGTCCGTGAAATCGGCGAAGAGCTGGGAATCGCGGTTCAAAGCGGACAGCTCGAGTATCTCTATCGGTATGTCATGCGTAGCGCAATCGAGTCGGAACTCGTCTACACCTATCGCATGGTGCACGAAGGGCCGTTTCGCCGTGAACCTCTGGAAATTGACGACCTAAGGTTCTGGTCGCGGCAGGAGATTCGAGATGTGCTCGGAGCCGGCGTGTTGACCCCGAATTTCGAGGATGAGTTTCGTCGCTATTGCCAGGTTTTCGCGGACTGATAAGCAGCCCGCGACCGCGCTGCACGAGCAACAATCGCGCGCGCCCCACGGGGCCAGGTGCCGCCACACTCCAGACAACGGCCGTCAGACGGCAGCACGCCGGAGCCGCCAGTACACCGGCGTGCTCCGGCCACAGCCACGAGTTTCGGCAACTACTCGAAGGTGGCTTCGACCTGAAACAGGAGCGTGCTTGTACACCGCGTTCCCGTGGACCCAACCGAGCCATGGCAGGGGACTTCGCCCTGAAAACACGTCTTTTTGGCTTTCAGGCCATCGAGAATCTGCTGGGTGAGCTGGTGGCCGCCGCCTTGGCAGTAAGTGTCCGAGCACGGAATTTCGAAGAGTAGCGGGGCGTTGGGGACTACCACCACACGCACGTAGGAAGCGTCGCTCACAATCGTGTCGCCGCGACGAAACGAAATCGAGAGGCGCATCGTTCGGAGTGAAGGGACCTCTTTGGCCAGACGAGGGGCTGCGTCTTCCTTCTGTCGCCGTTCCCTGGCACGTTCGGCAGCTTCGCTATTGCGTCGATACATTCGCCGTCCTTGGTAGTGGCCCTGTTCATACCACAACGAGCGATCCACCTACCACTCGAGGAAGTGGTCTCTACATTCTCCGACAGGAAGCTGTTCGATTCCCCGCAAAACTCAGGCAGACGCCGCGATTTTGGCGACGGGCGGTGCAAACCCAACCGGGCAGTCTGCCGCGGTCCAGCCAAACGATGGGCGTACGAAGGCATGCATAGGTGGACCTCATCCCACATGGAACGCCCAGCCGGAACCCGATCGCGCGCCGCCGTGATGGGCGGTCCCGTGCACTAGACGCAACGAGGGGCACCGATTGGGTGCCCCTCGCACTGATCACTCCGAGCCGAGTCTGCCAGGCAGATTACGCAGATATGCCGGACAGAGCCGTAATTGCAGCTGGGCAATTCACCTTCTTGTACTTCAACTTCGGATTATCCGCCGAGTTGAGCCAGGTGGTGTACCAAAGGCAGCCCTTTAGGAGATCGGGCTTATCCTGGAATACCGCATTGCACATCTCTTTGACGCAAAAGCTTCCGTAGTTGCAGGTCATCCCGAATCCGCCGTACTGCGCTCCCAAGTTGACATTGCCGCCCCATTGCTTGTTGCACGCGTTGAATTCGCCAACGCCGCCACCAGGGATGAGGAGATCGAACTGCCCCTGTTGGATGTTACCGGTGTTGATGATCTGTACGATCAGGCTCTTGCCCTCGAGCGGCGCACAGCTCTTGTCGGCGTTGGTGCCTGAGTTGGACTTGCCCGTAAACTGGAGCTCGTAGCATTCGCCGCACTTGCTGCCGCTGTTGAACGCCGCGAATGCATACGCTTGCCCATCGTTGACGGACCAAGGAACGAAGTTCCAGCACATATAGGCATCGCCATTCGTGCAGGCGCTCTGGCTCTCGCTGACCCCCATATTGTTATTGCCTTGCCCACAACTCGGGATGCCTTTGCCTCCTGCATTGTTCTTCCAAGCACAAGTAGGCTTGCAGCAATCCCAGTAGCGGGTCGCGAACCCGTCTGTGCCCGAGGGAGTTACCCGTGGACCACTGACAGCGGTCGTGGTCGTCGCCTTTGCGCTGGTTCCGCCCTTCGCGCTGGAACCACCGCTACCACCTGCGCCACCAGCGCCGCCTTTCGAAGTAGTGGCTTTGGTGCTGGCTCCCCCTGTTCCGCCCTTCGACGTCGAACTCTTGGTAGAGCTGGAGTTCTTCGTGCCCCCAGCGCTCTCCTTTGAGCTGCTCTTTGCCGTCATTCCGCCGCTTCCTTCGGGGTCGTCCGTACTGGTCTCGGCTTCCGTGGTGCCTCCAGAGCCGCCCTCTTCCTCTTTAGCGGTGGTCGTCTTGGTCGTACTCTTCTTGCCACCCGTGGCCGGGGCGGCCTTGCTGCTTGAAGACGCGGAAGTGTTTCCGCCGGAGCCGGGTAGAGTGCTCTCCTGCGCAGTGGGCGGTGTGCCAGATTCCTGAACACAACCACCGATGCCAGAAGCAATAAGCAGAAAGACGGTCGAGAAGGCAAAGAGACGCATGACTTACTCCTGATCCTTGAACAATCCTGATGGGCGGAATAGCTATCGTCCAGTGTTTATCACCCTGGGATCCGAGCTCAGTTAACACGCTAGGCGCGGTCGACGTGTAGCTTTTTCTGATGTTTCGGCGTTGATCGGTACTTTAGTGACGCGCGCTGGCGTCCTGCTTTGCAGAGTTGAACGGAATTGACGCCCGGACAACGTGCTACGGAACATTCAAGCGGGTCATGTCGCCGAACACGAATTCCGCTGGCGTTTAAGAGATGCGACGACGCGGTACCTGTCTCCCCAAAGCGCGTCGAATCGCGGAGCCACGTCGAATCGCGAAGCCACGTCGAGTCGCTGAGCCACGTCGAATCGCGAAGCCACGTCGAGTCGCGAAGCCACGTCGAGTCGCTGAGCCACGTCGAGTCGCTGAGTGCGCATGGGTGCCGGCGGTTACTCCATTGGACGATGCACGGATGTAGTGGCGCGGCGCGTGCTCGCGTGAAGCGCATCCCGCGCAAGTTCGAAACGTAGACACGCGCCGATACAGCCCCATGCCGCTCTGCGCAACCCTAAATGTTGCGTCCGTGGATGCAGGACGGGACGCGGCGAGCCCGCTCGGGCGTTACCGTTTCCGCGCCACTTGTGGTAGTCGCGTCCACTGGGTGGAAACGGACGGATTTTCAGGGCGCGCCACGCAAGATTCGAACCTGCGACCTTTGGCTCCGGAGGCCAACGCTCTATCCAGCTGAGCTAGTGGCGCCTACTAATTCCCTCGGGAATTCTGAACTTTTCTCGGCTTCGCCATGGTGACCGCCATGGTTTGGGGGAGTAGGTTCACCGCGTTCTTCGCACGATCCAGCCTTCCTGGCAAGAGGACGGAGTAGATTTCCGAATGCCAAGGCAAGCGCGCATCACCATTCCGGCCCGCAGACTTGCCCACTACCGCCAAGCGTCCCGACTTCGCTGAGAGGAACGGCAATGGCAGCTCGCGACGCGCGTCTTGGTTGCGAACGGTTTGAATCACGCGACGATAGTGCCGAAACCGCGGTGACCAGCGAAAGCTGGGCATGCGCCGACTCGAAGTGAATTCCAGCAAACTGGGCGAAGTGCACTGAGAGCCATTGTCCTCCGCGAAAGCGAAGGAGCGCGCAGCGCAGTGAAGGTGGCAAGTGTTTTGCTGCCCACCACCGCACTCGCTCCGCGAGTGCTTGCTCCTCCCAAATCCGTGCTCGCCCAGAAGGCTGCGCGCGGATGGGAGGAGCGCAAGGGCGAGGTCGTGGGCAACGGCGACGCCACGCATATGCAGATGCAGCGGCTCGTTGTGCGTCAGATTGGAAACGGGGGACGGCCCCTGCTCGTGAATCGTCGTTGAGCCTTGTAGCGCTGAGTCGCTCAACGATTGGGACCGCGCGTGGTTCCAGTTCTGGTACTCTCGCGGGGTGCCTATCGTTCCCATTCCTTGCCTGGAGGACAACTATGCGTACGCCGTGTTTCCCGAAGTCGAGGCTGGTTCGCTGCCTTCGCACGTAGCGGTTCAAGCCATCGTCATCGATCCGAGTGAGGCGGGGCCAGTGGTCAGTTGCCTCGAGCGACTGCGGCTCGGGTTAGGTGGCGTGCTGCTCACCCATCATCATTGGGACCACGTGGGTGGCGTTCCCGGTTTGGAAGCGCACTATGGCAACATTCCGGTGCTTGCTCACCGTATCGATGGTGCGCGCGTGCCGGCAGTGACACGCCTCTTGGAGGATGGCGAAAGCGTAGTTTTGGCGGGGCTCACTTTTCAAGTCATGCATGTTCCGGGACACACGTTGGGCGCCGTAGCCTACCGGCACGGGCAGGCAGTCTTTACCGGAGACACGCTGTTTGCTGGCGGGTGTGGAAGGTTGTTCGAAGGCACCGCCGAAGTGATGTACCGTTCCCTGAAACGATTCGCAGATCTGCCAGCCGAGACTGAGATCTACTGCGGTCACGAGTACGCGCTTCGAAACCTGTCGTTTGCGCGCTCGATCGAACCCAACAATGCTAACGTGGTCGAGCGCCTGGCGCGCGTGCGTGC
>JBLNFG010000221.1:0-9229 GCA_050263495.1 Myxococcales bacterium
TTCACCTGAAAGTTCTCCCGGGGTCTCTGGTTGGTCTTTTGCAACTCCAGAAACACCGGGGTTTTCTGTTTAATTCCCAGCCGGCACAAAAGAGTGTGCTTGATTGAGGACTAGTGGCGCGCCCGCGCCGCCCAGGCACTTCGAGCCCTCGCTTGCCCTTTCCACTTGCAGAGTGAAGTCCCGATGCTATCCGCAAGGTTGCGGAAAAGGTGCGTGAGCTCGGGTGAATGAGTGCCTGACTCCTGTCTGTCCATGGCACCAATCTGCACTTGCCTATTGGAATACGTATGAAACATTCTCGAATGAAGCCCTTTGCGCTCGCGCTGACCGTCGGTCTAAGTACCAGCGTCGCTGCCGCTACCGGTAGTTCCGCCGCTCTCGGTGTGGATACCCCCTGGAGCTGCACCTCCGGCAACCCAATCGCCAACAGCGCCGACAAGACCCAGGGGACTGCGTCCATGCAGTTCCTCAGCGCCGGCTACGGTCTGTGCACGAGTCCGGCCATGAACTGCGCTGACTTCTCCCATATCAGCGATGAGATCTTGGTAGATGTCAAGCTGCCGTCCGTTCTTCCCAATCCCTGGTGGGTCGGCGATTTGAGCCTGTACGTCGAGGCGCCCTCGGCGTCGGTCTACAACAGTTGGATCGGCATGGCACCACTACTTGGTCTGCCAAAGGATCAGTGGTCTACAATCAGCATTCCAGCAACGGACACCTTGCTCAAGGTGTTGCGTGGGACCTGTAGCGATGCAGTGGTGAAGTTCGCGCTCAATACGTCGGCAGTCGGTGTATTGGTCGACAACATTCGGTTTGCCGGAGACGAGCCCCCCGTCGAGATGGTCCTGCCGCTCACCGAAGATGGCGACGACGGCCAATTCGATCCGTCCCTCTCCGCGCTTCCGACGGGCTGGAGTGCACAGGGGGAGCGTTCGAATGTGCTGTATGTGGGAGCCTACAATATCGATGACTGGGGCGGGCTTGGCAATGGGTACACCACTGGAGCGTTTCGCTTTACTCTGAGCAATGATATTCCCGCTGGAGCGCACATCACCGATGCGCGTCTTTCGCTCTACGGGCGTGACGTCTGGGAGTGGGACAGCAGTGTGGACGCACTGCAGATCGCGGTGGAGCTGACCGACGATGCTGATCCGATCTCAGGTTTGACGGACATGCCGCTCTCAGCAAGCGGTCGTCCCATCCTCGCCAACACGGTACGCTGGCCTGAAGCGGGTGGGCTAAATTGGCAGTACCCCGGCTGGAACGAGTCCACGAACGTCGCACCGCTCCTCCAGGAGTTGGTCGACACTGTCGGCGGCTTGCAGGCGGGCGCGCACGTGCAGTTGTACGTGTTCGGAGTCACATCCAATATCAACAGTGAAGTTACCTTGGAGGATTCGTCTCATTCGGACGCGAATCACCCGACGCTCACTGTCGTGGTGAACTGAGCGCTGTGATCGTAGCGCGATTCATCGAATCGATGGGTCCTTCGGACCGGCCGCGACGCGGCCGATCGCGCTACTAGATTTCGTTCCTTTCGGCTTTCGACCAAACCCCAATTCGCTCCGAGAAGCACGGCGCGAAGACTTGCAGAATATTGGTGAATGAGATAACGATGGCTGCATCCATGACAGTTTCTTTCCTCGACGATGTTGTGTGGTAACTTCGTCATCGCAGACGCCGACCATCATGGATACTTTCATTTGAGTCGGTCAGAGCAGCTCGGCTGATCGAGCTGTCGCCACATCACTGGTGCAGCGTTCCCAACGAGGTCACCTACGACGGGTGCTTTTGACGTTAGCGCCGCATCAAGCCATAAAGCCGTCCGCCGAGGGCGTGCATGCGCTGACAGAGCTGGGGGATGTCCCGCTCGCTGATGTAGCGCCAGGCCACAGCAGCGCTCAGAGCCGCTTGAGCCTCGAACAGTGAACCGTGGGCGGTTTCGAAGCGATTGCGCGCGTTGCCGGCGCGGCAACCGAATCCCTGCGCGATGTTGAGCACGACGCTATTGAGAGCGCGGCGGATTTGGGTGCCAAGATCGCGATCGCGCCGCTCAATGACTTCGACCACTGGCCGCGCGCTTGCGATGATTGAGGAGGTTTCGTCGAGGAGTTGGTTCTGTAGTGGGCTGTGCATGTCCAATCCGACGCAGTTTTCATGACACCGCCTTCTGCGACAATCGCGCGCATGGTCGGCGGTGGCAAGAAAAGTGCATCGCTCCCGGCTGCACAGTCCACGCAAGAACCAGAACCGGACCAGCATCTGCAGCGGTGACTGAGACGGCTTCCGCTGCGGACACGGCTGCTGCAACAGCTACCGAACCAGCCCCGGCTCCTGTAACGGTGACGGTGACGGTGGCAGTCACAGATGCTGGTGCGGTAGTTATCGCTGTCGCCGACTATCCCCCCAAAATGCTCAACTCGAGACTCATGCAGCGCCCGAATCGTGAAGGACACCGCTCCTCCCATCCGGGCGCAGCCTCTTGGGCGAGCACGGATTTGGGAGGAGCAAGGCGACGCCGAAGGCGGAGGCGGTGGTGGGCAGCAAGATTGGGAGAAGCAAGCACTCGCAGGCGTTTTAGACTAGAGCCGTCCTGTGCCGAAGTACACCGTTCCGTCTTCCCGGAAGTAGCTCACGCCATTCTCGTCTAAGCGCGCCGTCAGCATCCCGTCGGACCACTGCGATGCATAGCTGCTCACGGATGAACCGGAGGGAGTGTACACAAAGTAATTCGTGGTCGCTTCGGCCGGCGCCGAGGTGCTCTTGTATACCTCTCCCAACACGAAGTTGTCGCCCTTCATTGGAATCGGGGAACGATAGCCGCGGAACGAGTCATAGAAGATCGTCTCGCCCGTACGCACTCGCGTACTGAATGTCACCGGACCTGTGGCGACTCCATCCGGACCATAGAACACCGCCTCCATTGGTCCATTTTCCCCTCGATATTCTACAACGAAGTCGCCGAGCGCATTCATTCCTACGGTGTATCCCGCGTACCAGTACACGTAAGACACTGGTACGCTAACGAAGCTCGGATCAATCCAAGAACCCGCCGCATCGAAGCGCCGGTAGAACACGGCGTCTTTGCCTGAGTGTTTCTGGACGGCTACCACTCCACCGCCGGACGCTTGGTTCATCGCAACGCGAGGAGCGAATAGCTGATCTACGAAGCTTGAGATTTGTTCGGGACCTTGGCGGACACCAGTTTGGTCATAGAACGCGACGTGAAGCTGACCATCCGAGGCTGTGGCCGCGGCGGCAAAACGACCTGCCCCGTCTATTGCTACTTCCCATCCCTCGTGGTGAATCGCGTCGCGGATCAACACCTGGGGAGGCCCCGATCGCTTGCATTCGGCGTCCAGTTTGGTGCCCCAGAGCATGCCGTCTTCCAACCAGGCTACGACGGACCGCTTCGAGCTCCAAGCGAGGACGACCTCCGCGCTTTCGTAATGCCTAAGGGGACTCACCGGGAACGCCTGTCGCAATGGTTTCCGATCGGGTCCGTAACAGCGCACCCAGATCCGGTTTTCCTGAATGTATGTGTCGACGAACGTTCCGTCACTCGCCACGTCAAAGTCCAAACTCCCGGACGGAAATTGGTCCGCAGCTGCCGGAGGTTTGGCCGTCCATTGGCACGTACTGCTGCAGGTATCGCTAGGTAGAAGCGCGCCTTCGTCACAGCTCTCGCCATCTGTCACCAAACCATCGCCACAGGTCTCTGCCTTGCAGTATTCGTTACAGCCGTCAAAGGGTTCGAGATTGCCGTCGTCGCATTCCTCGCCGAGATCGCGACTTCCGTTCCCGCAGGTCAATCGCTGGCAGCCGTTCCAGCTCGAAAAATCGACGGAGGCGCGTTGAATCCCCGAATTGACGGTATAACTAGTGCTCAAGCCGCCGGTGCGTAAGAGCGCGCCGACTTCAACATCGCAGCCCCGGCTCTCACCCGTTGGCGACACCAAGCGTACGGTGCGGTTCAGCTCTCCGTCCATGATGGCGAAATCCGATCCGTAGAGCTGGATGGCTCGCGTGCCACGCGGAAATCCGTCGTAGCCATTGCCCGTTGCCCATCCCAGGGTGAAGGATTTGGGATCGGCACCGAAGGACGAGAGCAGCGCAGCCTCGTACGAGCGCCGCGCATAGTTCTGCCAAACGACCAAGAAATCACCCGCGTCATTCATGCCCACGGTATGAGACTCGTACCACGAGCTTCGCCCCAAGGTACCTGGCACTTCCAGCATGCTCGAGTCCGTAAACGCGCGACTGTGAAAACGTCGGTAGTAGATCGGATCGCCTGCGTGCTTTTGGCAAGTGACCACGCCGGATCCGTTGCTTGGGCCAACTACGACGCGTTTGCCGTAACTATTCTCACAACGGCTTGCTGCGTCGACGGTCAACTTGGTTCCGACAAGCGTCCCTGAGGGATCGTAGAACGCGAGGTACGCGCTCGTGACTCCTGCTGCAACTTCGGTCCATAGCACCACAGAGTTGCCGCTTGAATCAATGGCCGTGTCGAACGCAGACGCCGAGTCTGCAGGGCTGTGCCATGCGAAAGCGGACCCAACAGGCTGGCATGCGGAATCGTATAGGCGTGAAGCGTGCGTCCAGGTACCGGACCCGGTGTCTGACACGTAACTCACCAACGATTTGCCGGTTGTACTTGCCGTTACCACTTGGGGCGAGGCAAGCGGTCCAGCAGCGATCTCGAAGGCTGGGCCACGCGACGCTCCGCTCGGACCGAAGCAATGGCCCATCAGCGCGTTGCCCGCCATGTAGACGGCAAAGATACTCCCTACGCCCGACACGTCGTAGTCATTCGGAGCCACCTTCAGCTTGCAGTCGACGGTACAGCCATCGTCAGTTTCGCTTAACCGATCGCAGGCCTCAGTAGCAGCTAACACGCCGTCTCCACACGAGGCCACACACATGCCGGGCAACGGACAACTACCTTGTGTACCGCTGCACACGGGCGCGTGATTTCCGACGCAACGCCCGGCGCGACACGTGTCGATCACGGAACAGTCTGAACCGTCGCTGCATAGAGTGTCGTCCGCCACCGATGTCGCCGGCTTGCAAAGCCCCGCCTGACACGTCGACGTAGGGGAGCAGCTGTCCTTGTCGTCGCAGTCTGTACCGTCGGGGACCGCACCCGTGGCCACGCAGGTGCCCGCGGCGCATGCGGACGTTGCCGAGCAGGAATCTCCATCATCGCATTCCGATCCATCTACCTTGGACACGCCCGCCTCGCACTGCCCCGTCGCTGGGATGCAGCGGCCTGCCTGGTGACACGCGTCCGTTGCGACGCAGACCACGGGTGTCCCAGCGCACGTACCCGCGATGCAAGCGTCGCCGGTGGAGCACGCGTTCCCGTCGTCACATCCAGTCGCGTCGGGTTGCAGCGGTGACGTGCAGACACCGGTGCTCGGGTTGCACGCACCCACCTGGTGACAAGCGTCGGCTGCAACGCACGTGACAGGAGATCCCTTGCATTCCCCCGTGGCACACGCATCACCCGTGGTGCACGCGTTCCCGTCGTCGCAGGCGCTACCGTCTGGCTGGGGCGGTGACGAGCAGGTTCCGGTGCTTGGATCACAGACGCCGATCTGACGACAAGCGTTGAGTGCAGAGCAAACGACGGGGGTACCTTGGCAGCCACCCGCGACGCAGGTATCGCCCCTGGTGCACGCGTTGCCGTCATCGCAAGTACTACCGTCTGGCATCAACGGTGACGAGCACGCTCCTGTGTTGGGATCGCACGTCCCCGCTTGATGACAGGCGTTGCTTACTGCACAAACGACGGGGACCCCTTTGCATTCGCCCGCCACGCAGGCGTCTCCCGTGGTGCACACGTTCCCGTCGTTGCATCCACTACCGTCGGCAACTGGCTGGCTCTTGCAAAGCCCCGTAGCGGCGTCGCAGACACTTGCCGAATGGCAGGGTGTAGATGCACACGTCACTGCCGTTCCCTTGCACACCCCGCTCGAGCACGCGTCGCCGGTGGTGCACGCGCTACTGTCGTCACACGTCTTTCCATCCGCTGCGACGGGGTTCGTGCAGCGTCCAGTCTCTTCGCTGCACGTGCCCACGACGTGACAGGCGTCCTGCGCCTGACAGGCGATCGGCTTACCGGCGGCGCATTGCCCGGCGCTGCAGATCTCAACGCCGTTGCAGCGGAGCTCATCCGAGCAGTCGTCGTCGGTGACGCAGGACAAGTTGCTGTTCGAAGGGCCGCCTCCACAGCCGGTTGCGAAGGTCAACCCGAGCGTCGCGGCAAAGAGGATGTCGATGGACCGACTGAGTCGGAGTGCCGTAGTGTGCATCTGAGCCCACGATTAGAACACGCGATCAAGCGTTCTATCCAGACTGTCGAAGGCCTGCATGAAGATCCAGGAGAAGACGCCAGAGTGGCAGGAAGTCACACCGCGCCGGTGCGCGAATGTAATCCTTGGGAATGTCGAGGACCTCCCGCCAACTCGCCACTTCGTTCATGCTGGAGCTGGAGTAGGTCCAGACGTGAGGAATCTGTCTCCCGGAAATGGGGCGCCGTGTAACTTCCTTAGTGCAAGCGCACGCCGGCCTCAGACATGATTGCGCTTCGGAGGATTCCTCGATGCGCACTGTAATACCCTGGCTTTGGACCGTGGCGCTTGCGAGCGCGCTTGGCGCATGCTCGAGCAGTTCTGGCAAAGCTGGAGACGGCGCAAGCGGCGCAGGCGGAACTTTGCCTGGTTCCGCGGGGAAGGGCGGAGCAGCGGAGATCGAAACGAGTACGCGTGTAACTGGCGGCACTACGTCTCATTCCCAGAGCGGCTCGCTCGGAAGTACCGTCGGCGGCGCTGCAACCACTGGCGGCACTGCAACCACAGGCGGTGCCCCGACCTCGGGCGGCGCTGCAACTTCTGCCGCGGGTGGCAGCGTCCGTACCGGTACCAGTCCGCAGATCCTTTGGTCCGACAGTATTCAGACCGGGACCTCCCCATGGGGATTGGATGGGTTCGGTGTCGAACATCCGATCGGCACCGAAGTGACCGCCAATGACGCCAATGGCGCGAACTTCTCGGTAGTCGCCGATCCACTTGGCAGCACAGGCTACGCCATACGTCACTTCGCGACGTTCGATACCGGCGGCTCTCGATCGCAGGGTGGGCTCTATGGTGACGTCAACACCTTCTTTGGTAATCAAGCCAAGAAACCCGAGGGCGTCTGGGTTGCCCAGGAGTGGTATTTTCCGGAGGCGCTCAGTGCTGGCGGAGATGCGTCCTGTTGGATCAACCTTTGGGATTTTCACTCGGTCGACGCGAATCGCGCCAGTCGCTGGCACACGGCGCCCGGGCTCATCCTCGCCCGAGATGGTTCCATGAAGGTCGGCTGGGAATGGGGTGGCTCAGCGCGGATCAATCCCAACAGCGCGCTCTCGAGTATCGCCATGCCGGTGGGACGTTGGTTCGACATCGAGATGCATTATGTGTGGTCCGATACTCCAACCGCGACGATTACGTTATGGATCGACGGTCAACTGGCGCTCCAACAAACGGGAGTCCAGACACGAGCCACGTCACATCAGTTTGTAGAGACGTATTTGAAGTTCTACGGTTCCACGCAAGGCGAAGGGGCGTGGCAACCCACGCCAAGCCTCAAGTACACGCGTAACGTGCGGGTCGCTGGCGAACGCATCTGGCGTTAGCAACTACAAGCGCGACTCACCGATTCGACGGGTGACCGATACGACGGGTCCCTCGGACCGCCGTTACGCGATGATTCGCATCCCTTCGCAAGCCGGTCTGCCGGTGACCTGAGTTTTTTTTGTCATGGCGACGCAAGGCAGAGCCCTATGCGGAACGCACCATCGCCGAACCTACATCCGAAATGGTGGCGTGCAGGCCCGTCGAGCTGCCACTTTGCCGCAAAAACCACGGAGCCGCGAAATTGTTCTACCGCAATGACAATCGGGGATGGGCCGAAGCACTCAACAATACTTGGCCCACACTGCCACGCTCCAATGCGTCTTTTTTTACCGAGAAATGATGAATGCTGGCCGACACCGGACCGAACCACAAAAACTGGACCCCGGTGCGAATTTCACCCTGATCTCGAAAAGACACATCGCGTGAGGGCAGACGGTCAGAAGCTCTCGGCGTCAAACCTGCGCCCTTAGCAAGTGCGCACTAACGTTACCCCGGCCCTCTGCGAAAGATGGCGGGGGCAGACTCTTTCACGACGTTGTTGGTTGCGATGAGTCAGCAACGGCCGTCCATGTTCCGCATCAGGGGCTCCGCAACGGCCCACCAACGGGCGCCCGAATGACGCGGGCGAGAGGAGCCTTGCGCCTCCGTCAAGTTGCACTTCACCTCGTCGCACACAGGAAGGACTACGGCAATGAAGCAATCTCTCGGACTGGGTTTGATTCTTTCTTTTTGTTTGGCTTGCACGGCGCAAATACAGCCAATAGACGAGACCCACGGGAGCGAATCCGTGGGCGGCGCTTGGTCGACAGGTGGCGGTATCTTGACGGCTCCTCGCAACACGAGGGGTTTCGGCGGAGCCAATGCGCAGAGTACGCATGGCTCTAGCGGCGGAGTCACTGCCTCGAAGACCGCGATCACGAGTGTTGGCGGTGTCGCGTCAAGCACGCTCCGCCAAGACTCGGCTGCCATGGGAGCCCAAACGAGCCAGACAAGGACCGGCGCGTGGAATACGGGTTCCACGTCAGGTGGAGCGCGACAGAGTATCGCAAGCGGTGGCACGTCTCCGGTGGGCACCGGCGGCACCTCGGAATGGTCGAGCGGCAGCGCACGCCCGGGCACAGGCGGGGCGTCATCATCGGCCACAGGAGGCACGACTGCAGCCACCCGCACCACCACTGTGCCTCTGTCGGGTAACGGTGGCGCAACCGTCGAACACCATGAAGTCGTCGGGTATTTCGCCCAATGGGGAATTTACCAACGCAACTACCGTGTCAAAGACGTAGACACCAGCGGCGCGGCGCAACGTTTGACCGTGATCAACTACGCGTTTGGTAACGTCGTAAACGGGAAGTGCCACATGGTGACTCAGCTCGGCGTCGGCGATGCCTTCGCGGACTATCAGAAGAGCTTCGCCGCAACTGAGAGCGTAAGCGGGACTGCGGATACGTGGGATCAGAAACTCAAGGGCAACTTCAACCAACTAAAGCTGCTGAAAGCCAAATATCCGAAACTCAAAGTATTGATCTCGTTGGGAGGCTGGACCTGGTCCA
>JBLNFG010000222.1:0-3904 GCA_050263495.1 Myxococcales bacterium
GACTGCAGCACGTCGCAGTGTCGTCTCTACTGGCACAGCGTGAGTGTCGTGGGTTTGCAGATCCCGGAAGTGCACGAAACCAGATAGGCACACTCAGCATTCGAGCTGCAGCTCTCCCCCATTTCCCGCGGAACGACGCAGTGCGGTTCGCTGCACCCCCACATCTCACAGCGGCATTCGAGTCCACCTTTGCACTCCACGCGATTGGTCCCGAGGCAACTTTCTCCTAGCTCTGCCCCATTGGTGCATACTTGGTTGGTGGAATCTGCCGAGCAGTAGGCGTCTCCCAAACACTGTGCGTTCGAATTGCAGCTTTCGCCAACGGCAACCATTGGTTCGCAGTAGTAGTCGGGACAGCAGTCGGTTGACGCGCATTGCGGTTTGATGTCGATCTCACTTGCGGCTCGTCCACAAGCTGCGCCGGTTGCGACCTCGACGATGGGCACGCAACGTTCGCGGTGGCATCCGTAGCCCTGCCCGAAGTGAGCGACGCAGGGCAGTTCATCTCCCTCGCCGCGGCATTGCTTGACCGACGTCCCTTTGGCTGTGATCGACAACGCGCGACTACAAGGCAGGTACCATGCGTAGTGCAGCCGCTCTTCTGCGGGGAATATGCACTGATCGATTACGGATCTAGTTGTTTCGAGGCAGAGTGCGGCCATGGTCTCGTCGATAGACGCGTCGATCTGGCTTGCGTCGAGTGTGCCCAAGTCAGTTGCCGCGAACGACTCAAGGATGAATGGTGCGGCAGCCAACTCAGTGCAATCGGTCAGCGCATGGAAACCATAGTGGCTGCAACACTTGCGCGACCGTTGACAGATGAGTCCGCTCAGCTCACGGACTATCTCCCGAACGCGCGCCTCGACGTCAGGCGGCAAATCGATGTTGATTTCGAAGGCCGACGCTCCTGCATTCGGTGCGGCCGTTGGCGGGCCAGATCCACCATCGGAACAAGCGAACGCCGCTGCGAATGTGAGCGCGCCCACGGTCAAATTGCGCATATTGCTGCTGCATATCACGACTCGTGTGGGCTGCAACGTGACGGCGCTCCTCTGCACACTGACACCAGCACGCTCGGCCTTTTTCCACGCGCCGGTGCACTCGGGTCGTCGATCTCAAGCAGGTCAATCGAATACTGCTGCAACCTCACTGGCGTCATCAGCGCGAACAGGAGGAGTAGCCGGAAGCTAGGCAGCGCAGCACCGGAATCAATCAGTGTCTGAGTCCCCTTAGGGGCTCGAAGCGGAGCCGCCCCGGCCCTACTAGCGCAAGGGCTAAGACTTTGACCGAGAAGCGTCAGAAAGGGAGTGACGTCGAAACCAAAGGGCGCTTTCGCCTAGCGAGCCCCATTCGGTTCTCAACCCAGAAACGAGCCTCGATCGATTGGGGGCTCAATGACCACACAATCGACATCATACTGGGATAGTTCGGAGTTCGAGCGAAACCGCGAATCTGATCTCCGCCGTCATTGGCTCACATCAGATCTCGACGCCGATCCGGCTTCCCACTTGTTCCATTCTCCCTCTTCGCCGTCGCGCCATAGGCCTGCACCAAGCTGCAGGTCAAAGGCGCGCTGCAGGGTCGGATCTATCGCGACCATACTTCCAAGGGGAACTACTCGTGCCTCAGAAAACTGCACGTCAGGGCCCGCCCCGGCGAACATCTCCCATTCGTCGTCTTCCCAGCGTGTCACCTCAGTTACGCGTTTGCCGCGAAGAGCGTCCAAATTGGTCGTTACCGTTGATCGTCGAGAGACGGGGAACACCCGAGGTTCTCTAAGCCATTGCCACGCGGGCTCCACCTGTGCGTTCCATGGTACTGCCAAGTTCGGAATGTCAATCGTCCAGTG
Source organism: Myxococcales bacterium (assembly GCA_050263495.1). GTDB lineage: Bacteria > Myxococcota_A > Polyangia > Polyangiales > Polyangiaceae > FEN-1139. The sequence continues at coordinate 1,850 of JBLNFG010000222.1, forward strand.
CTCCTGATCGGGCACAAGCTGAAGAGCCTCGACGTCAGTGGTTCCGTAGTAATCGCGAGCGCCAAGAAGAAGTTGTTCAGACCAAGAACTGTGAATGCGCCTGAAGCTGAACACTCCCAATTTCTCCGTGCTCATCGGCTGCTCGCTTGAGGCACCGCGCTTCAAATGGCATCGAGCACTCTCCAGAATCTCTCGGACTTCATCAGCGTTGTAGTAGATCCCGCCCGCCATCACCAACTCAATACCCAGCGACTCCCTCAAACCCACCGTATACGCGAAGCGCGGCACTGTGATGCCAGTCACAATGTAGACATGGCAGCCAAATTCGTGGATATTGCGTCTGATTGTTTCGAGGGTCGTAGTTTCAACCATTGCTAATCCGTTGGGCTGTGAAGCTTGCGATGGCAATCTTCGCATACCACAGCGTGGTTGTCTTGGGATGTCGGCCCACCGTCAGCGTGACGCTTGACATGGTGACCCTTGCCTTCAGCGACTTCAATTTTCTTATCGCAACCAGGGCACTTGCCGCCCTGTTCAGCGAGCTTCTGTTCTTTCTGTCCACGACTGAACGCACGCTGCGGATCACGCTGGGAAGGAGGAGCCGTCCCTTTTCCTGTGCTCGGCTTCGGAACCGAACCAACTGCCTTCGCCTGTTCCGCCTTCCTCGCCGCTTCTGCAGCATCCGACGCCTTCTTCGCCGCTTCCGCTGCGTCAGCCGCTTTCTTCGTCTCCGCTGCGGCTTCCGCGGCCTTGCGAGCGTCGTTCGCTTTGTCGAATGCTTTGAGTGAATCCGCGGCTTCGTCGCCGTATTTGATTCCGACTTTGAGCAGCTTCGACGCGCCCGCGGGGACGTATGGGATGAGCAACGCTCCCGTGTCCATCGCGAGATCTTTCGACCCGTCCACCATCATCGCGGTGTTGCCCGTCGCGTACCCGACGCCAATCTTGCCTACGTCGTAGATGACGTTGGCGGCATCCCAGAGCGTATCGATTGGGATCTGTCCGTTCGGATCGCGGTACCGAACCGGGTTGTTATATGACTGGGTGTAGACGGAGAGATTGATCGGGTTGAATGCACCGCCGTTGCCGGAACCGCCTAGGTATTTCGAGAGGATCGGATCCGGACTGATCCACTGCCCTTGCCGCGCATCGTAGTACCTCGCACCGTAGTAATAGAGGCCAATAGACTGTGACCCTGCCCACCCTCGCCCATCCTTGGCGGGCGCGTGCACACACAATCACGTCGCTAGAGCCATTTCCGCCTGCGGGTGGGCGTTCCCTCCCAAAGCTGTGCTCGTGTTTGCTCCGCAAACACTCCGCGCAGCAGGGAGGGAAGCTGCGGCGTTCTCGCGAATGCTGGTGGGTTGATGCTACATGAAGCGTATTGCTATTGAGCGTACTTGCGCGTTGAGTTCGACTTGCTGCGCGTCGCGACGCGCACCTATGTCGATGCAAGCTACGCGTGCGTTGGGTCTCTGCAAGTCGGAGTCCTGCGCGAAATTGGCCGACGCTCGCGATGCGCACCTCAGCAGCGCTCCATGGTATGCACCAGCACGCACGATCTCTACAAAGAGAAGCTTGTTCTACCTGGGGCCGCTCTCGCGACAGTACCAAATCGCGGATGGTACACGCGCACTCTCTCTACCCGGCGATGCGCCGCTCTCCGCTGAGCCGCGCAACCCACCTGCCAAGCGCCGACCTCTTCACGCGGGTCTGCGTCACGCGCTTGTCATGCGGCTTGCGCGTAGTGGGCTGCGCTCAGCGCCTCGCCGGGCACGGAGGTTTGCTCATGTCTCGTCGTTATCAACCACTCAGTTCGGCTCATGCCGCCGCCATTGCGCAACACGCTCGTCGGTTGCGTTGCTCGCCCACTAAGTCGGAGCGTGCCCTATGGGCCCAATTGCCCTCCAGTAAGCTCGGAGTCGCATTTCGAAGGCAGTACAGGGTCGGCTCGTTCATCGCGGACTTCGCCGCGCCTACTCGTAAAGTCATCGTGGAAGTGTCGAGTAGGCCCGAGAGCTTTCACTCCCGGACCCCTCACCAGATCCGGACTAG
>JBLNFG010000223.1:0-5927 GCA_050263495.1 Myxococcales bacterium
GACGGTGACGTGGATATCGCGATTGGGTTGGTCTTTGCGGCCCTCCAATGGCCTGAATACCGTCAAGCCGCGATCGATTGGCTGCTCAAGATGGAGTGTGAGGTCAACACCGTCTATGATCCGAATTGGGTCTTTGGCGGCAAGGGCGACACTGCGGACAAGAACTGCGCCTTCTACGAGAAGGGCAACCCCAACAGCAAGCCGTGCACGTACACACCCGGGGCAAACGGCGAGACCTTCATCAACTACTATCCGCCAGGGTATTTCCGGGTGTTTGGGGACTTCCTCCAAAAGTACTTGGACGAAAAGACCTACAGCACGGAAGACCGCGCGGGCCACCGTGATCTCTGGTACAAAGCGGCCACGTCCGTCTACGAACAGCTGGAGCGCTGTTACGATCAACCCGACGTGCATCCCGCGTTAACGTCAGATAACGGGACTTGGGACGCGCCTTGCTCGTCGCACGTGGTCAACTACAACTGGGTCCGTTACCTGTGGCGGGTTGGTATTGACGCCGCGTGGTTCGGCAATCGCGCAGACTTGCCGGAGAACCAACCGGGCTCGTCCAAACATTACGCGCCGAAATCGCGGATGCAGGCCAAGATCGATCTGATCCAGGATTTCTTCAACAACTTCTACAAGAAGAATCCGATTGAACCGAATGCCAACCGCTTCTCTTCGCTCTGCGATCGGTTGATGCCCGACGGCGCGATTACCGACTGCGATCCAGGCTTTGGGCACAATTCGTATTTCCTGGGTACGATGGCCAGCGCCTACGTGAGCGTCTTCGATAATGACAAGAAGACGACGAGCGGCATCCGTCGCGAAGCGATCGAGGAAGCGATCTCGACCGCGATCATGAACGATAAGTATTACCAGGAGTCCATCGGCGTATACACGTTACTGTTCCTCACTGGAAACTTCCCGAACCCCATGACGGTCAAGTAGCCGTAGCAATCGGTTGGGTAGCGGCTGCGTCAATACATTGTAGGAGCCTCAAGCCCCCCAAGGTCGAGGCTCCGAACCATTTCTTGTGATCGCCCGATCGTCGTCACGCATTACCATCCACTGAGGTCGAATGATTACCGAGAGACATCCTTTACTTCTCCTTGCGGCCGCGTTTCTCTGTGCGTGCGGCAGTGACGCTTCTTCCAATCCCAGCGATTCAGCGGGTCAGGGCGGCGCAACGGGCGTTGGTGGTGCAGATGCAGCGGGCGGAACCAAGGTCAGTACCGGGACCAAAGCGACCGGAGGAACCAAGGCAAGCACTGGGACCAATGCGACCACTGGGACCAAAGCCACCGGAGGAACCACCGCGACCGGTGGAGCCAAATCTACTGGAGGGACCAAAGCCACTGGCGGAACCAAACCCTCTGGCGGAACAACCAGTGGCAGCTCCGTCGTGCCCAACGAGAAGGCAGGTGACCCGCACTACCGCGTGGACCAATTCGGCTACTTGCCAACGGAGGAAAAGGTTGCGGTCATCGGTTGTGCCACGGATGGCTTCAATGCGCCGGAAGACTTCGCGCCGGGCGGCACTCTCGAGCTACGGACGTATCCAGAGGGCAAGACAGTGTTCTCGGGTGCTCCGGAGGCTTGGAATGGCGGAAAGAGCGACGCGCTAGCGGGTGACAAAGGCTGGTGGTTCGACTTCAGCAGCGTGACGGAGCCGGGTGAGTATTTCCTCTATGACACGGAGAAGCAGCTTCGATCTCACGTGTTTCGAATCGCAGAGGATGTTTATGCCGGCGTGCTCGTGCAAGCGATGCGGACCTACTTCTACCAGCGGGAAGGGTTTGCCAAAGAAGAGCCGTATGCGGACGCTCGGTGGACCGACGCAGCGAGCCATGCCAAGGATCGCACGGCGCGTTCGGTATTCGAGCAGGACAATGCCGCAACGGAACGGGACGTATCAGGTGGCTGGATGGATGCCGGCGACCAGAACAAGTACGTGACGTTTCTCGATGGAGTGATCCCAAACCTGCTCTACGCGTATACGAAATATCCTGCCGCTTTCTCGGACGACACGAACATTCCGGAGAGTGGGAACGGCGTACCTGACGTATTGGATGAGGTCGACTGGGAGATCTCGTGGTTGCTCAAGATGCAGGATAGCGACGGCGGAGTGTTCATCAAAGCCGGTTGCGTAAACACTGACGATCCTAGCCCACCGAGCTCCGACACGCGCTCCCGCTATTACGGTAAGAAATGCACGTCCTCTTCAATCTCGCTCGCCGCAATCGCGGCTCAGACTGCACTGGTGTACCGTGATGTTCCCAAGCTGGCGGACAAGGTGACCAAACTCACGTCTGCGGCCGAGCAAGCATGGTCGTGGTTCAATCAACAACCCTCGCTCGATGATGCGTGCGATCTCGGTGAGGTCAAATCGGGTGATGCCGACCTAACGGTTGCCATCCAACAGGCAAGTGCGGTGCGCGCGGCTTACTGGCTCTGGAAGCTCACTAACGACGCTTCCTATCACGACTACTTCAAGCAGAACTACGCCAACCTCGAGGCCCTAAAGCTCAATTGGTGGGGACCCTATCGCATCCAAGAAACCGATGTGGCGGCGCTTTACACCGCGGAACCCGAGGCGGATCCCGCAGTGGTCAAGGCGATTGAAGATTCGGCGACCTCGCAGGAAAGCAACTGCGGTGACTACTACGGCTTCTCAAACAACAAGGCACTCTATCGTGCATTCATGTCCGATTCCGCGTTCCATTGGGGTTCGAACGCTGCGCGGGTGAACGTCGGCGCCATCCTATACAGAATGATCGACTTCGGGTTCAAGCCGGAAAGTCACGACCTCTACCGTAAACGGGCCCTTCAGCATTTGCATTGGCTGCACGGCGTCAACGCGCTCGGCAAGGTCTACCTCAGTAACATGGGTGGATTCGGCGCTGAGGATTCTGTCACGGAGTTCTTCCACACTTGGTTTGCTGATGGTACGGACTGGGACAGCTCATTGACGAGCCCGAAGGGGCCCGCGCCAGGCTATCTCGTTGGGGGGCCCAATACATCCTACGGAACCGAGTCATGGTACGACGCTGCGACGAAAACGATCAGCCCACCCTACGGACAACCTGGTGAGAAGTCTTACAAAGATTTCAACAAGGGCTGGCCAGACGCCTCCTACGCCGTGACCGAGAACAGCATCACGTATCAGGCGCCCTACGTTCGATTGCTGGCTGCCGTGCTTGCGCAGGGCAAATAGCTCGATCGCGCGGGCCGTATTTCGTGACTGTTGGTTCGACTTGAGCAGAACGGTCGATGGCTCGGCGATGACGAAGCTACGTCGCTGATCGTCTCGATCAGAGCTTGGAAAACATTTCCCGTACGCACCCTGTGATTACCAGAGGTAGTCCGTGAAGTGTCGAGCGTGGCAGCGTAGCCATCTTTTTGCGCTGGCGATCGACGGCGAGCGAGACGATACCGGGGCTCAATAACCCGAGGCTTGCGATGCGCACACGCTCGACCGTGTACAGTGCTAGAGTGCGTCGGTCACCCGAGGAGACTTCCCATGGCGCCGTTCACTTCGATTCATCACATTCAAACGGGGAAGAGTACGGAAAGCAACACTCTCGCAGGTCGGGGCGGCTTGGGCTGGATGTCTCGAGCATTCCTCTTGTCGCTGAGTTGCTGCCTTGCCAACTGCACCGATTCGACTCCCTCGAGTTCGCCTAACGGAGTTGGTGGAGCGAATACAAGCACGGGCGGCGCGAAGAACTCGGACGGCAGCGCATCCGGTGGCGCCGACAACAACTCGGCCTCGACGCGCGCGTCGGCAAACGGAGGGGCTTCGACTGAGGACGAATCGGGCGGCACAACCAGTTCAGCTTCCGCCGTGACCTCCGCGCCGAAGGGGGGAGCTGGTAACAAGACGAACGCGCCAAACGGCGGTACTGCAACATCAAGCGGCGCTAGCAGCTCAGGTGGCGCAGCAGTTACGGGTGGCGCTTCCAACGAGACCCAACCCAACAAGGGTGGCGCCGCCACTGGTGGCAAGTCCGGCAAGGGCAGCAGTTCAACGGCTACCGGTGGTAAGTCGAGCATTGCCAGTACGGCAGACACGGGGGGCAAGTCGAGCAGCGGCGGTACCACTGGTACAGGTGGCTCCACGGCGAGCGGTACCTTCACGCTCACTTCGCCGGGCTGGACGGCGATGGCAGGGTGCGGCCCAGACGCGAAGACGTCATGCGCGCCCCTCCCTACGGAGATCACTCGTACCGGTGCTGGGACGTCGCCAGAGTTACACTGGTCCGGCGCCCCTGAGGGCACGAAGAGCTTCGTCGTGGTTCTTCAGGATCTGAACAACAGCACTGCGCATTGGATCCTCTGGAACATCCCAGCGTCGGTCACTGCGCTGGCCGCGAACGTCGATCGATCCACCGCAACCCCGGCGGTTCCCGCTGGTTCGCAGCAGTGTGGCAAGGGCACCGAAGCCGCGACAAGCGACGGTTACTACGGTCCCGGTGCACCCTGCAACGTGTACGAGTTCGTGGTGTACGCGCTTAGCGTCGAGAAGTTTTCGCCCACCAAGCCCACCGATCAGGAGTCGGTGCGGACGCAGCTCCAAGCACTCGGCTCCAGCATTCTTGGCACCGCATCCCTCCGCGGGCGAACGAACCAGAGCTGCTAGGTCGTACAAGAATAGCTCGCCATTTTGAAGTCAGCGAGCGCGGCGCAGGGAGCGAGTGTGGCGCTGCCCTGCGCGTCAGCTGTGGGATCACTCACTAACCGGTGTGCGTGTGCAATTCTGATCGCGGAAGTTGTAGCGCGTTCCGCCCTCGATCATTTCGAAGTCGCTCGGGCGTAATGCACCAAGCGCCGAGTTTCTTATGACGTCCGATGTGTCGGTCGTTGCTGAGACGTAGATGTTCCCGCCATCTGCCAAAAACATGCCGTACTTCTGCAGCGCCCGAGCGATAGTGCGCGCCGCGTCGTTGGGCAAACTAGCGAGATCGTAGTCAGCGCGCAACCGCAACCGTGCACCATAGGGAGGCATGGTATCGTCACCGGTTGGACCGCCGAGGTGCGTCGCCGGATGCACATACACGGCCTTTCTGATGCGATTGTTCGAGATGGTGAAGCGCAACGCATGCTCGATCGAGCCTGCGGCCAATTCGGCTTTCGTGATTAGGAGAGGGGCCATCGGCAGGTCGGCGGCATCGGCCCCATTACAACCGTCGCCACGGCTGAAGTTCGGAGCAGCTCGCGCCTGCCAATAGTCGCGCGTCATGTCCCACACGACGAGGCAGGTGCCCGTGAATGTTCCGCCTACAGCTTTGCCGCCAGTCACATTCGCCTGATAGAGTTCGTAGAGGCGTGTTCCTTGATAAACAATCAGATGGCAATCCCCGTCTTCGCAGCTGTAGTTGCTCGCGCTCTCGACCTTACCTCCCTCGGGTAGCGGAATTGGCGCGGTGTCGCAGTCGGGCAGCGCGTCCTCGGGCTGCGAGAAACTCCGTCGCGCGACGTTCGTATCCGCCGTGTTGATCTCGAACGAGAAATCAATACCGAACTTCGCCGCGTTGTCTCCCCAGCCGCGCGTCTCTAGGGCCGTCATGACGGCGCTTGATTCCGAGTCGAGCGCCGCTTTGGAGATGTCTTGGTAGAACACGGAGCTGTTCGGGAACTTGCCGTTTTCGCGTGGGATCTCGCTTGTACTGGTAGTGCCGCCCGTGGCCTGAGTGCCGCCCGTCGAGCTCTTGCCGCCCGTGCCAGTCACCGCTCCGCCCGTAGCTTTGGTTCCGCCTTGCCCTACCCCGGTTTGCGCGCCAGCGGAGCTGATCCCGCCATTCGACGAAGCGCCGCCATTCGACGAAGCGCCGCCACTCGACGAAGCGCCGCCATTCGACGAAGCGCCGCCAGTCGACGAAGCGCAGCCATTCGACGAAGCGCCGCCAGTCGACGACGCGGCGCGATTC
>JBLNFG010000224.1:0-4383 GCA_050263495.1 Myxococcales bacterium
TGCTGAGCCCGGTCGCAAACCACGAGTCGGGTCGCGAACCGCTGGTGCCGCTCTTCTACGTAGATCCAGAGTTCTAGGAACGTTCTTCGGAGCGATCTTTCGGGCGGTAGTGGACCACCAAGGGCACTGATTCGAATCCGAATGCCTTGCGGATCTGGTTGGAGACGTAACGCCGATAGCTCGTCGCGATGTGGTCGGGAGCGTTCGAAATTGCGACGAACGTCGGGGGCGACGTGCTGGCCTGCGTAATGTAGTAGATGCGCGGAGCGCGCCCGCCGTGGGTAGGCGGAGCGTGGTTAGCAAGAACGTGCTCGAAGAATCGATTCAGTTCGCCCGTGCCGACTCGGTGATGCATTTGCTCGCACGCGCGGTGCGCAGACATCATCAACTCCGATAGGCCGTAGCCGGTCTTGGCGCTGACTGGGACGATTTTTGCCCAACTCGCAAATCGTAGGGCATCCTCAGCCTGCCGAATTGCTTGTTTGCGCGACTCTTTGTCAAGTAGGTCGCACTTGTTGAGCCCGACGATGATTGCCCGGCCTCGATCGGCGCATAAGCTCAAGAGCCGCAGATCTTGATCGGCGATTCCGTCCGTTGCATCACACAGCACGATTGCCGCATCGGTGCGCTCAATGGCTCGAATCGCGCCGAACACGCTCGCGGACTCAACGCCGTGAGGCGTCACTCGGCTGCGTCTCCTGATTCCGGCTGTGTCGACCAGGTGGAAGCGTCGACCATCGAACACCATCTCGGTATTGACCGGATCACGCGTGGTACCTGCGGCGCTGTCGACTAAGGAACGCTCGGCTCCCGCTAGGCGATTGAACAGTGAGCTCTTGCCGGCGTTGGGTCGGCCAATGATGGTGATCCTCGCCACCCCCTGTTCCGGCTCAGGCTCAGACTCTTCGAGCTGCTCCTGTGTCGGCAAATCCGCTACGGTCGCCGCGAGCAGCTCCGCGATCCCGCGCCCATGCAGCGCGGAGATGGGCACGAATTCGGTAATTCCGAGCGAGTACAGATCAGCCGATGCCGTCTGAAGCGCAGAACTGTCGATCTTGTTCGCCACGAACACGACGCGTTTTCCGCTGCGCCTCAGCAACTTCACTGCGTCACCGTCGGGTGCGGTTGGTGGTACTGAGCCATCGAGAACGCAGAGTACGACGTCCGCTTCGTCGAGTGCGGTCTTCACTTGGCGGGCGATGCCTTGGCCCATTGGGTCTTCTGTGGTTGGGTCGAAGCCTCCGGTGTCCACTAACGTGACCTTTCGGCCATGAATGAGTACGTCGACGTAGTGCCGATCCCGAGTCACGCCCGGCTGATCATCGACGATAGCCAAACGCTGACCCGCGAGGCGATTGAAGAGCGAACTCTTCCCTACGTTCGGGCGACCCACAATTGCTACGATGGGCGTCATGGTGCTTTCCTTGTCGGTGCAGTCGTTAAGTCCGTGGCAGGACCGTGATATCCAAGTTCGGCCAATTGGCGCGGCACCGACTTCCAACGAGCGTTGGTCTTCACGAACAATTCGAGGTGAACTTTCTTCTGTACGAGTTCGGCAATGCGCTGTCGCGCTAATTGACCAATCGAGCGAATCGCTGAGCCCCCTTTACCGATCAGGATTCGACGTTGGCCCTCTTTCTCGACGTGGAGCGTGGCAGCGATCGAAACGAGCGCATCCGTCTCGTTGAAAGCATCGATGGACACGGCAACTGCGTGGGGAACCTCGCGGCGCATGTGCAGCAGAATCTGCTCCCGCACGTACTCAGCGGCGAAGTAACGCATGGGTCGGTCTGTAAGATCTTCACCCGAATACTGTGCGGGACCTTCAGGCAGCAAGGAACCAATCGCGGAAAGAACCCGTTCGACGTCCCCCCTATCCAAGCAGCTAACAGGCAGGATTGAAGCGAACGGGTACGCGCTTTGCCAACTTGCAAGGTAAGGCAATAGAAGCGACTTCTGCGCAACCAGGTCCACCTTGTTCACCACGAGCAGCGTCGGAACACCTCCGTCTAACATACGGAGAAGCTCGAGATCTTCGAGCGCCGGTGCAATCTGCTTGTCGCGACCCTTGTTGCGCCTGGCATGGACAACAACCGAAACGTCAGTCACGAAGACCCGAACGTCCGCTTGACGGATCGCTTCGACTGCCGCAGCGTTCATTCGCCGTCCCAACTCGGAGCGCGGCTGATGGAGGCCTGGTGTGTCGAGCAGTGCGAGCTGCACGTCACCGCGACTGACCACCCCCAGCAAAGAAGTTCGAGTTGTTTGAGGCAGTGGCGACACGATCGCCAGAGGATGATCGAGGGCCGCGTTGAGCAGTGTCGACTTACCCACATTTGAGCGACCAAGAAGCGCTACTCTGCCGAATCGGGACATGGAGGGCGGAAGGATAGGCGCCGCTAGCTTCGATGCAGCCCAAATCGACCAGCCCCGCGCTATTGCGACTCAGACGGAACCGAGCTAGGAGCGTGCCCCATGACAGGGCAGGCCGGTCAACTCCAGCCAGACGGCCAGGCGCGAAGTCTTCGGCGTCAGGTCATGCGCGCGCTGGCTCGAATCCCTTCGGCAGCATGGCTTTTGCTCGCGCTAACTACGCTAGCTTCTGGATTTAACCGCGGTGGGATCTGGGACCCATTCGAGCTGCGAATGGCGGAATTGGCGCGCCGTCTGGCCCCGCAGCTCTTCCGCGAGCGCGTAGCTGAGTGGGCGGAAAGCGCAACCAGGATCGTAACGGCAACGGAGATTGGCCAAGGTGAACTGACGGCTACGTCAACTGCGCTAGGTTTTGCACTTTTTGGAGTCTCCGATTGGGCAGGACGGATCGCGAGTTTGTTCTGGGGAGCAACCGCGCTCTTGGCGCTCTGGCTGCTGCTAGGTCGTCTTTCTGGTCGCATCGCACAGGTTACGTCCGTGCTGATCCTGGCATCGACGCCGCTATTTGCGTGGCAATCGCGCACGATGTTGGGCGATGCAGCAACGATCGCGACGCAGACGCTTGCGACGGTGGGACTTCTGTTTCTATGTCGAACGGGTCAGGAAATCGCGTGGTCGAGCCGTGCTTGGGCCGCTGTGCTGGCTCTGTCAGCGGCGGGGCTAGGATGCTTATGTCGTGGCGTACTCACAGGTGTGTCCATTCCCACTCTCGCGGTTGGATTCGCTTCTCTAGCGTCCAACTCTGACCAGAAAGGACGTCGCTTCCAGTTGCGGGCAGGATACGGCTTGCTAGCGGTCGGTTTTGCCAGCGCGGTCTTGGGCGTGAAGGAAGCGTTGTGGGCCAAGAACGGATTCTCTTCGCTGCTTGGGTCCACGCTCAGAACCTCGATAGACACGATCCCATTCGACTCGAGTGTTGGTACGTTGCTGCACCAGGCCTTTCCCCTAAGTGCCTTCTTGCCGTGGACGATTGCTGGTTTGGTTTTGCCACGGCGCGGGAACAGGACAGATGGCGACGAACACTGGGTGGCTTTGGTGTTTGCATGGGTGTCCGTACTTGCTTTCGTCAATGGAATAATCATGGCCCGGCGAGGGGTCAGTTTTGCGTTCCCCTCTGTCCCGGCACTAGCCGCACTCACTGGGATTTCAGTCCAGAATCTATTTCGGCGCCCCTCCGCAGCCTCGGTTGCTTCGATTTCAGTCCTCACCCTATCGGTACTGCTCTTTGCCGACTTCACAAACACGCCAGAGACACAGCTTCTGCTAACCGGTGTTCAGGGGGGGCAGCTTCCCGAGAGCTTCGTACCTCAAGGTCGGCCGTGGCTGCGGGCATCACTCGCCGCCCTGCTCGTAGGGGGCACGGCTACGATTCTGTTCAACACGGCACTTAAGCCACGGGCCGCTTCATGGCGAACTAGGCTGATGGAGCCTATCGAACGGGTGCGCACGGCTTTTGGCGGACAGTTATTAAGCGGACTGATTCTTGCGGAGACGACTCTTGGCACCCTCGCGCTGCTGCAGCGCGCACATGACGAAGGGTGGATTACGGTGCCTTGGTTCGATACGACGCGGGCGTTGTTTGGTTCGTTTCTGTCGTGGGCTTGGGCGCTACCGCCATTGTTGCTGTTCGTCGCTCCCACGGCTTTCGTGTTGGTTCGGCTGATATTCGAACGGCTTGGTCCACGGTATCCGTTTTCCGAACGGCACGGATTGGCAACTTGGCCGCCCGCGCTCGTAGCGACCGCAACGCTAATTGCCGCAGGGCTAATGATGACGCTCGGGCACGCTCCTTTACTTGCCGAGCAACTATCCCCGAAACGCGTGGCACTGCAGTATCGAGCGCATGCCCGTCAGGGTGAAGATCTAGCTCTGCTTGGGCTCAACCCCGAGTCTGTACGCTACTATCTTGGCGTTAGGCCGCAGCGCTTTCAGGATATTGGGGTTGCAGCG
>JBLNFG010000225.1:0-3181 GCA_050263495.1 Myxococcales bacterium
TCGTCAGCGGAGAGAGAGGGATTCGAACCCTCGGTACCCGTTAGGGCACACCTGATTTCGAATCAGGTACCTTCGACCGCTCGGACATCTCTCCGCGGCGGAATCTGGCAGGTGGGGCTTGACGTGTCAATCGCAAGTTGACCGTTTGCGCGCCGAGGAAGACCCAGAAAAGGCCACTACACGGAGCAAGCTGGCGGTTGGCTGGCCAGGAACCAAGCGAACCCCGCGAATCATGCGCCGCAGTTCTCCGCGCACCTGCACCCGTCTGATTATCGGATAAAATGACACGTCTTGTGCCTCGGACAGTACTCCAAGCCTTCCATGCGATTGCCCGACTGCAATCGTTCGAGACCGAACGGGTAGACGTGCTCCTCGTGGGAACCGATTCTCAGATCAGACGGCGTGGCGAAGACTCTCGGTTCGAAGCCACCGTCCTTCGAGTCCCGGCCGGTGTCTTGCGGGATCGCCCCGAGACGTCCTTTCACCGCGGGAGTTGTCCCTGAGGCACGCGGCCTATGGCGAAAGGATCAGAATGGGGCCCTATCGAGCGGACATTTGGGCGCCGCTCGAAGCAAAACCCGGGACTATCGGCCGCTGAGTTGGCGCGCCGCTGCTATGGTTCCTTTGCGACGGCCTGGCTGGTGAAGCGCGATTTCGCATCACTCGCGGATGCCGACCGTCTTCATTCTCCAGGAAGCGCCAGACGGGGATCCTAGGTTTGCCTGAGTCCGGGGTGCTTTGCCTGTTCGTCCTTCTGGAGGTGCCCAGTCGCGCATCGTTTCGGCTTGGATCAGGCGCGCCTCTCCTAATCCTCCTTGTGAATTGCCTCTCCCGTCGGACGAAGGAGCGGAACGAAATAGTCGAGCGGCTCAGGATTGACTCGGTGCGCCCTATCGCAAAACAGCTTTCCGTTTTGGGTCGCGCCGTCCACGTCATCCCTGCGCCGGTGTCTCGATCCAGTCTGCCGGCCGCTCCGAACGGTTTCTGGAACTTTGGCTTTATTCGGAACATCGCCGAGCCCGGATTTCCGGTCATCAACTCCAAATCGGCGATGCCAAACCGGTGCGCGAGGCACCCGGGTGCCATGCGCATCGGTTGCAACTGATTTGCGAAGCACCCGGGTGCCATGCGCATCGGTTGCAACCAGACGTACAGGGACCCGGGTGCGACGCGCTGCGGTTCGAACCGTTTGCCCAGGGACCCGGGTGCTTAGCAAGGGCTTGAGCGACCAAGTCGCTCGAGCTGCTCTTCCTTTTCAGGCCGTGAGGGTCGGCCCCAGGTTATTCCGAAAAGTTTGAAGCAGCGATCTGAATCGCTCGGGGCAATCGGATCGTGAAACGCGGGGTCGGGGCGAATGCAACAAGTGTTCCGCACTTGGCGCGCCGAATGACCAGTCACCCGAATGAGACCATTTACGAGCCATGCCATTGTTGGTTTGGAGCGTCGCGGCGTCGGTAATTCCGGTTAGGGGTTTGTTCGTCGCGGCCCGACAGTGCCCAATGGCAGGCTTTCGTTATTTCGTCACTTCGTCGCGGCCCGAGTGAGACCAATCACACAACTTCCGATGAGGCGCGCTGGCTGCGCGTCAGGTTCGATTGTTGTACACATTCGTGCGGTTGAGCACCCATGCGGTGATTAAGAATTGAACGAACCCATACCAACAACAGGTTCGTTAGCGGCCAACGGAGGGCAGCGCCATGACTGATCTGAACGGCACAGAAGGAGGGATACGTAGCCCCATACAGCTCGCCTACGAGCAGGTCCGTGACGAGATGCACGCACTGGGCAAAAAGGTCGATAACCTGAACATCGACGTCGTTCACGTGGTCACGCGTGCGCTCGGGGTGAGCAGCGCGGTTCAGTATCTCAGGGATGAGGCGGCGCAGTTGGCGTTCTTTGACGTGACCACGTTCGATCGGCTGCCGGTGTACGCCCGGGCACTCCTTTACGTGTACATATCGACCAATCGCCGTCGGCCACGTCTCGCCAACGTGCGTGAGATGGCGGCGAGGTTGAGCCGCACGCGCGACTGTTTGCTCGCAGATCTGGAGGCAGTTCGAAAGCGCGTCGCGCTCCAGCCGCCCAGGTGCGATTTCGGGGGCAATCGCAGCTACACCGAACTCGTTCAAGACGTCATGGTCTTGGTCACGTATCTCAGCAACAACTGGTCCCTCGTTGAGGGCAGAATTGGTGTTCGCAGCTCCGAGCTCGTTGAGGCCTACGAGCTCGCCGACCAGTTCGTTGAAGTGCTGGGTACCCGCAAGGCTCCGCTGTATGATGCAGCCAAGGAGGCACTCGAACGCGCCCAAGCGTTCACTCTGGTGCAACGCACCTACGAACAGTTGCGTCGCGGGGTGAGTTTCCTCAGATGGGAAGATCGCGACCGCCTCGTGCCATCCCTCTACTCCGGTCGATTCAAACGACGACGCGGGAAGAAGGCCTCGCCCGAAAATCTTACTGTCGGGTCACTCGTCGAGGCTCCGCTCGCCGACGCGACGCTTCTCGAGGGGCCACGTGAGTACACGCCGCTTCTCGACGCACCGCCTATCGATGGCCCGGATGCGGACGAGTCGCTCGCTGACTAACGGCTTCGCGAGGCACCGCTTCTCGACACAGTCTGCTAAAAACCAAGTAGACTGCGCGGTGTCCCAGCCCGGAGTTGGCTCATGGGCCAGGGTCAGCATTTTGGCTAAGGCTCGAATTCATTGTACTTTCAAGCGATGCAGCAAGTCTGGGCAGCGCGTGCGCGACAAGTCAGGTTTAGGCGCGCGATCCCACCCTCAACCCAATTCTCACCTACGGTAACACGGGTCGCATCGAAGTGCTGCATCGACACACGTCGGTAACCGAGCCCTGTGCCGAGGGCTACCGCGTCATCAATGGCAGGGAGCTCGAACTGTGTGCGCAGACTTGCGAGAGATCTCGTTTCGATGGGCCTACCACGATGGATCTCGTCGTGGGATGCGAGGCTGAACTCGCGTCTACTGTTCCATAGGCGTCCGCGCTCGAAAGCACTCGTTCAGAAAACCACACCCAGGTCAACGCCACCGGTGAGACCCCACAGGGCGGGCGCATCTTATTGGGCTTGATTTTGTGGCAATCCCGCCTGCAGGAGCTTGAGGAGGTAGGCGTCGCTCCAACAGGCGAGCTTTCGCTTGGCCTGGATTCCGCGTTTGTGGGA
>JBLNFG010000226.1:0-9992 GCA_050263495.1 Myxococcales bacterium
CCCGGCGGCTGCACTCGTTGCCATCTGCAGCTCATCTCGACGCTCAGTCATGACTGCACGAAACCGCTCCATCGTAGTAGCCCTGCAGCTGTCAGTGAGCGCGACCTGGTTGAGCGAGGGCATTGCGCGCGCAGAGCCGACCCAGCCAGAGCAACAGGCCGTGGCAGTTCCCAACGCGACGGCAGTTCCCAACGCGACGGCAGTGCTTGATACCTGGGGCGGCGACGACACGTCTGCCCCAGTTTTGGAATCACAAACCGAAGGGAATCCGCCGTTATCCCCTCCCTCGGAACCCCGACCATGTATCGCAACCGATACGGTACTGGAGAGCGACGGAACGACACCTGTTCGGTACCACCTCGAACGGATCGAAGTCCGAGGGAATGACCGGACACGCCCAGCGGTCATTCTGCGTTATCTTCCGTTTCGGATTGGCAGGGACCTCGACGTAACGGACGTCGAATTCACGCTTGCACGCTATCGCCTGCTAGGAACTGGCTTCTTTCGGGAGGTCGACTTCTCGCTGCGCAAGGGTTCCAAGCGCGGTCATGTCGTTCTCGTCGTCGACGTAGTCGAGCGAAACACCGTCGTAGTCAATGGCATTTGGATGGGCCTATCCAAGAACGCCGATCGCAACGGCCATGAACGCCTTCTTGGTACCTTTGGTGGTCTTGACCTCGCGGAAACTAACCTCGCCGGTACCGGCATCACGCTGGGCGGTGCGGTTGGGCTCGCGGACAACCAGTATGCACTGCGCGTGCGTGCATTACATCCCAGCTTCCTCGGTAGCCCCTGGATGGTGAATCTAACGTTGCTTCACAACAGTGCGGAAGACTACTTCGGGACAGGGAATGTCAAATGGGGTCCCAACGACAGCGCGCAGAGCGACTACGCCGTCGTCAACTACAAGCGCTTCGGAGGTGCGGTCGGGATTGGACGCGACCTCTCGGTTAGCACGCAACTTTGGTTTCAATATCGACTCGAAACCATCAGCGCCAACATACCTGCCTTTGCCCGCTACGATCGAGGAGGCCGCGTCGAGAATATCGAGTTTGACATACTTCCGGGCAGAAGCGTGTTCTCAACCGTAAAGGCCAGCTTCCAGATCGATACACGTGACCATCCCTTCCTGCCCACGCGCGGGTGGTTCGTGTCCACCTGGGGGGAGCTTGGTCTGCTGCCCCTCGGAAGCAACTACGACTTCCAGCGCTTCGATATCTCGGCATCCTATTACTGGCATCAGCGTAACTCTGCCCACGTCTGGCGAATCCAGCTCTTCGCTGGTGCCATGACCGGCAATGTGCCCTTCTTCGAGCAGTATTACGCTGGCGATTTCAGCGAGCTCTTGCCACCGCGCATGCTGTCGTTGAACGTCGACGCTCGCCCGTCGCATAACGTGTTTGGCACGGCAATTGGCGAAGTCCGCTACGGACAGTATGCGGCGCAGGTGGCCGGCGAGTACCGGCTACCGCTCTACCGCGGTCATCGCAGCGTCTATGGCGTCGACTTCTTCCTCCGTGCGGGCCTATTCGGGGTCGCGCATCGGCGTGACCTCGTCGACCCAGCGCCGAAGTACCACGGAATCCAGCGTATCCCCTTTGACCTAACGGCAAACGCTGGCGTACGCATGGACACTAGCGTCGGAGGAATTGCCCTCTCCTTCTCCAACGTGCTCGGACTGTTGCCCGGAGGAGGCGAGTAGCAACGTGCAACCGGCGACACTCGCTGCACGGACTTTTTGCGTCGTGAGCGCATTCTCGCTTGCGTTCGTCGCACCTGCGCCAGCCGCCGCGGAAGACGAACGACTGGCAGTGCGCTCTGCTCGCATTCAGTGGGAGGACAGCAAGATGTCGCAGCTCTCGCTGACCGTGGCATTCCGTGAAGCGATAACCCCTGAGGTCCAAGCCAAACTGACACGAGGATTTCCGACCAGTATCTTGTTGACGGCGGGGTTCTTCATCAAGGGACGTGAAGAGCCAGTTGCGACGACCGTGCAGACCTGCCGCATTACCTGGCACGTCTGGGAAGAGGCGTATCGAGTCGAAGTGGTACGGGCCAATTTGCCCGTCGCGACCTCGTGGACAACCACGCTTGAGGGCGTGCTGCGTCGCTGCGGAGAGACCCGTCGCCTGCCAGTGATGGTCTTGCCGCAATTCCGTCGAGGCGCGCCGCTATCGGTGCGCGCCCGCGTGCTTGTGAATCCGCTGGGCGATGAGCTACTCCAAAAGATCAAGCGCTGGGTGAGCCGCCCAACTAACGCCAGCAGCTCGGCCCCTGGAGATGCACTATTCGGCACCTTTACCGGCTTCTTCATGCAGCACATCGGCGAAGCGGAACGGATTGTCGTGTTCGAAACCCTGCCCACTCTGCCCTCGCTAAGCGTCGAACGGTAGCGGTTCAACTCTCGACGCCAGTAGCCGCGCGTCCACGCACCCCGCGCGTTCTCCAGCGGCCCCCACGTCGAACGATTGAGCAGGCTGCGCTTACCCGATCGTTGGGCGCCGAGGCGCGCCGCAGCACACCGAGGCTCCGTGATTCGCGGCAATCTCGGGCGCCGCACACGGCCCATCGATGAATAGTTCGGTTTCGAACAACCCCAACGCTTGTCTTCGCTTCCACAGCGCTAAAATCGTGGTTTCACGCTACCGCTCGCTGGCGCTCTTGCCCGGGAATGTCGCCATCACGGCAATTGCATAGTACCGATGTTGATGGACGATACTCGCCCAGTCAGGTGACGGAAGCGCGTTGGTGACGCACTTCGTTGCTCGCCGCGCACGTGGCCCTCGCCAATCGCCGCTCGCTCCGGGAAACACATTCATATTCTTGCGGGCGAAGTCGATTTGGAGCACGAAGTTGATACTGCCGGGCTTGGCAGACTGCGGCGCACAGTCGGCGGAAGCCTTCACAGCATCGACCAGGGCTTTCTCAAAGTACGCGAGCGAGTCGCACCCCTCCGTTTCGGCAACTTGCTTTGCCGACGCTCCACACCGAACCTTTCTCACTGGGGAAAGCTTGACTCGCTCCGGTTCGATAGCGCCAGCGTCGGGCAATGCGGGAAGCGCAACGGAAGCCATCGTCGCCGCGCTGCTGGACGCGCTAGGCGCCCCTCCCGCGTCGAGCGTAATTTTGGAGGCAATTGACGGGCGCCTCCAGAGATACAGGGGAATTGCGACCAGCATCAAACCCAGTACAACGACTACGATGAGCTGAGCACGTATCGGACGCGTGTGCGCGCCGGGCTGTCCAACACCCAAACGACGCAATGCCGGATCGCTCGGGGCTGAGGGAAACGGCGGGCGAATCGAATTCGACATGCGATTCTGCTCCCGTGCCTCAGTCAATGAGGAGTGATTCGGGGGATTGCCCCGGTTCGGCGTGCGCGACAGAAGACACCAGTTCGAGCGTATCTGGTAGCAGCCCTTTGACCTGTGCAAGGACCTGCTCCACGACCTGGCGCGATTCAGTGGGGCTGGGTCCGGTCATTCCGACCGCAAAACTCAGCGATCCGATGATACCTGCCGTTACCGGGACGATGCTGAACAACATCATCTCCGTCAGCTCCCCCGCCCGCTGAGCGATCCGTCGAAGTGCCAGCATCTCCAGAATGGTCGGTCGCGACGAAACGTTCCTGCCCGGACCCTGAATGCGATACTTTGCAACGCAGAGGGGTACGGACGTCCAACGTGCGAATGCGCACTCGTCGTTGAGCGCTTCGATGAAGCGCTCTCGTCGTAATAGCCCGGTGAGGCCGTCGTACTTCTCCAGGTAGGTACGCGCGCGCTGGTGCTGCACACTACCCGCCGCAAAACTCACCAGCTTGAGCCGACACTCGCCACGCTGCACCTCGCCACTATGCAGCAATGCGATCTCCTCCTTTCGCTCGTAACTATGGTCGGCATATGAGCCATTGGTGCTGCCAACGTCCTCAACGATCCAAGTCCCTGATTCCCAATGTAAAACAGCGTGATTACCCGAAACAGTCGCCTCAGGTAGCACGAGATCCTGCCCCGCTCTACGGCCAATTGTCAGCGCTGGTTTGTCGAGAGGAAGAAGCAACCCCTGCGACTGCGTGGCATTCGTCGCATACGTGACCAATAACGCCTGTGCGCCAGGGACGAATGCCTCCGTCGAAAAACGGCTCTGTGGTGGCCCGGGAGATAACCGCTCGCGCGGCACCTGTGCTTGGCTCGTGGTGAGCGTGGTTGGGTTGAAGAAACGCAGGTGACGAGCCGCGGGGCGCAGTGCGGCGTTCTCATTCAGGCAGCGAAACACTTGCTTTACTTCGTCACCGCTCAATCCGCTCGGAACGTCGAACATGATCTGTTCACGCATCGAACGTTGTCGAGGCCGATATCCGGGCTCGGGAACCTTGCAGGTCCACATCTCCCAGAGGGTCAGACCCAACGCGTAAATGTCATCTTCTGGACTTGCCCCGCCGTAGCGTAAACGCTCGGGAGCCATGTAGTTCGGCGTTCCTCCGTCCGGCGGTGATGCGGGGCGGCGGGAGCTCAATCGGGCTCTCTCTTGGGCGAAGCCGAAGTCGAGGATCACGGCGCGGTCATTGGTGACCATGATGTTGCCCGGCTTGAGGTCGCCGTGGACCAGGCCTTGGGCATGAATGGCAGCCAGCCCGGCTGCAGCCTCACCAGCAATCTTGCGGAACTCATCGGCCGTGAAACCGCCGTGGGCTTTCTTGCGGCGAATATGCGTATGAAGCGTATGGCCAGGAATATGCTCCATCACCATGATCGGTCCCCACGGGCTGGGAGCTAGATCATGGACGCGGCAAACGTTCGGGTGACTTACAGAACGAGCTAGCAGCAACTCCTGACGCAGTGCCTCGTCGTCGCCGGGCATGCGCGATTCTTCGCGCACGACCTTGAGCGCAACCATCTGCTGGGTGCTTCGATCGTAAGCGAGAAACACCTCACCCATTCCCCCTTTGCCGAGACTCTGGCGGATGTCGTACCGTTCGTTGACAAGTGTTCCCTCCGAGATTGGGGGCGGTTTGTTCATGGGCTGCACGCCAGCACCCCAAAATGCAGGGTGGGCGAATAAGCGTCGTCGATTTGAGGCCAACAAGCAACGATCGCGCGCACCCTTCCGCTCGGACCTTCAAAAACAGTCCGACCAATCAACAGACTGGTCGGGCACCCGGAAGCGTTCCAGATACTGCGAATTGACGTACGCATAACCTGTTTTTGTTGGGCAGTGCCGGCCTAACCCGAGCGCGTGGCGAAGCGTAGCGGTACGCGCGATGACATGCCGAGGTCACCATACGTGCAGACGCGGTAATGAGTGCATCACTCGGTGACGCAAACGCTCACGCGCGCCCACTCGACTCCGCCGCGGTTGTCATAGACGACGGACCAAATATGGGCGACTCCGCTACCCTGCGTGGGTGGGGTCCACTCCGTGTAATGGTCAGAATACCATCCGTCCGTTGCATCCTGCAGACGCTTGGTATCGCGCTTAACCTTACCCAAATCAGAGTAGTAGCGGATCCACATCTGCTCCCGCAGGTTCTCGTCTCCCCCACCCACGGTCGAGGCGATTGCGTCTCGCTCGTTGTTCTCGCTCTCCTTGAGAACAGGCGTGATTCGGTGCTCCCCGCAACCTCTCTCGTGATCGGGGTCACAGGCCTTAACCGAAGGCATACCGCCGGATCCACAAGGGGGATCGTCAGCATTCTGGCAGGCTTGGCCAATGCAAAGCGCCGCACCTGTCACATCGGTAGTGTCAAATCTGAAGCCTTCAATGATCGGGTTCTGGTTCGTCAACTCGTCGTACACGTACAAGTTGGAATACGACACCATGAAGTGATCAGGGCCGCGTTCTTTCGTTTGGTTTGTGTTTCGCTCATAACAAGTCAAAGGAAACCCTCGCGTCGCATCGGTCAGAATCGCCAGGGGGTTATCCACCGTCTTCCAATCGGGGCTGATGCCAATCTCACCGTCGCAGACCGCCAGGAACGCCTGAGAGAGACCGTATCGAGGGAGATCTGGATCGTCCGGAGGAGCGTGCTTCTCGATTACCCAAGAGGGTACAGGGTAATCGAAGGTGTCGCCCGTACCGACGCGCAGAGCCATCGCCTGTTGCAGGAGCTCCTGCTGTTGCGCGGAACCGGCCCCTGCCGCCGCAGCGGGAACACCCGCCGTGGCGTCTTCAAACTGATTGGGAAACGTATCTTGCAGGAATTGCGTCAATCGGATTAGTCCGATCTGATTGAGATCCTCCTGATTCGGCCAGCCCTGTCCGTCGGGCAAATACCCCGGACCGCGCGCGGTAAGCGGCCCGAGCTCATTCCACACCTTGAAAGACAGCCAGACATTGAGCAGGCACGTAAAGTAGTTGTCGCGGGGCGGGTTGTTGCATCCGCCGAACCAAAGCTTTTGAGTCGGGCCCTGCCGGGCCTCAAGCGGTCGTGCGTCTTCCATCGCGAGGGTCAGGTGCGCCACGCTGTCCGGAATAGTGTCGGTCGGATCGTTCAGCGTCGTCCCAATTGCACTTGACGGTGCCGGTCGCAGGTAGGGATCAGCCTTCTTTACCGCTAGAATGCGCAAACTCTGGAGCTTGCTCGGCGGATCGAATTGGGGACCACAGCCGAACGAACCCAAGCCAAGTAGCGACATCGCAATGCAGCCGAACAAGCTGCGCGTAATGCAGAGTGTTGACATCAGAATTCACCTCGCACACCGACACTTGGTAGGAATGGCACGCCCGTTTGATAGATCTGACGGGCGTAGTTGAAGTCGTACGAGATCCCTTCAATCCCTGGATTATTGTAGACGTTATACACATCCAGGTAGGCACTCACGCGGTACGTTTGGAATTCCCAACGTTTGTCGAGGCGCATATCCAACTGATGGAACAGAGGCAGACGCTCGGAGTACAAATTGCCCTGCATTGGCACATATGAACCGGAATCTGCGGCGTACAGCGCGGGCAGACTTGGCGCTTTGCGTACAGGCGTTGTCATATTCCCGGACACGACACGGAACCGTAGCCCGAATTCCCATCCCCGCCCAAGCCGATAGCTTCCGAGCAACGTCAGGTTGTGGGTTTGGTCGTAGGGGATATGGTATTCGCGTCCTTCCGGATGGTCTCGGCGCACGCTCTGGGACAGCGTATACGCGAGCCACCCGAAAAAGTGCTTGTCGGGCTTGTACCGCAGCAGCGTTTCGAGCCCGAGCACGCGGCCCGTGCCGAGGTTGGTGTAACGAACCGTCATGTTCGCTGGGGGGGTCGCCACCAGGCTGGACATGTCTTTGTAGAATCCTTCGACGCTCACATCCAATTGCGACGTGAGCTCCTGTTCGATTCCGAGCGCGTAGTGGAGGGCACGGTTGGACGACAGCGTTGTAGTGCCAAAGAATTGATTGGTCTGCTGAACCTGTGGAGGCTGATAGTAATAGCCAGCACCCGCCTTCAGGGTGGTGCGGCGTCGCGCGCGGCCGTTTGGATCCTGTCCACCTTTGACCAAGTCGAAACGCGTATTGATTCTGGGGCTCACATCCGATTTGCCCGTGTCACGCGCATAGTCGAAACGAATGCCTGGCACGATGCGCCATCGATCAATCGGCAGGATTTCCGCGTCAGCGTAGAACCCCTGGCGCAGTGACGACCGCTTCTCTCTCGCTTCGATCAAGGGCCGCGTACTGAACGGTCCACTTTCTGGCTCACCCGGGGACGGCGGCGCTGGTGACCGCACCCTGACGTCGTACGGGCTCACGATATAGTCGAAGCCCGTATTCAGCCTGACCCCCGTCGCCAGCTTCCAGCCAAACTCCTGCCGCACTTGGATCGGGTAGGTCTTCAAATCGAAGACAAACGCGCCGATTCCAAAATCCAACCCGGTTCTGCCGGCGGATACCATCGAGTTCATGGATACGGCTGAACTCAGCTGCCGTTCGTATAGGAGTTGTGCCTGGTAGAAACTGGTCCCAAACCGGAGGTTTCCGCCAAACGCTGGCTCCTCCGCGAGTGGATCGAGGACTGCCGCAAAACGATCGTCTGCGCCGTAGAAACGGAGCGAAAGCTTGGAACCAGAGGCGGTCTTGTGTTCCGCGATTAACTGATAGTCGTAGTAAACAGGCAGGGTCTTGATGTTGGCACCGGCGGACTTCAATACAGGTCCCATCCATGCATCCACCCAGCTGCGGCGAGCACCCACCGCATAGCTCCAGTTCTTGAGCGGCAGTGGCCCTTGCAGCAGCACGCGGCCTTCGATCAAGTCGAATTGCCCGATCCCGTGGTGACAACCGCGACGCTCGGAAAAATTGCCCTTCTCGTCCTTGCACCGCGTCTCTGGGCTCTTCAAGCCGACGTCCACGATGCCGCCCATGCCACGACCATACTTGGCGCCGTAGTTGCCTGGATAGAAGTCGATGCGCTCGATCAATTCCGTTGGGAACACGCTGCGCAAACCACCAAAATGATAGATGAGCGGAATCTCCGACCCGTCTAGGTACGTCTGCGTGTCCTCGGGATACGAACCGCGAACAATCAGAATCCCGGCAAACCCTGGGGGGCGAGCCACCCCCGGCAAGCTCTCGATGGACCGAATCGCGTCGCCGCTGGTCCCCGGAATGCGCTCAATCTCACGACGCTCAATCGTGCGCCGAGTGACTTCGCGCGGGGGCCGCTCGCCGGTCACGGTGACCTCGAGCACACCCTGCTCGGCTTCTGGAGCCAGGCGATACATCACCTCGGTCGCTTCACCCACCACTACGGTTTCGTCCATCTCGACAGCCGCGAATCCGGGGCTCGTGACTTTGAGATGATACGTGCCCGGAGCCACACCCTCGAGCGCAAACTTGCCTGCAGCATCACTCACCTGCTTGAGCGTCTCACCCGAGGGTGTCTTGATTTCTACCTCGGCTCCGGCGAGGGCGACGTCGGCGCCCGCAATGCGCAGCAGACCAGACAAGTTGCCGACCGTGGGAGGTGGCGGCGGCGCGGCCTGGTCGGGCTCAGGCGCGGCCAACGTGAAAGCGTAGCGATAGAGGATCTTCGCCTTCATCGGCGTGCCATTGCGCGTGGCGGGCTCAAACTTGAACTTCAGCGCGGCTTGCTGCGCGGCCTCGTCAAAACCGTTTCCCACCGGTGCAGTTACCTCTGCGTCAGTAACGTTGCCCTGCTCATCGACCGTCAGACGCAACACGACCTCTGCCGCTAGCCCAGCCTTCTGTGCCTCGGGTGGGTAGTCCGCGGGCGCGAATTGGATGAGTTTGGGCGGCGTGACCTGGGGTCGTGCCGCCGGTGCGTCTTCTGGTGGCGCATCGGGCGCGCGCTCAAACTGCGCGCTCGCTTGCGAGGTGGAAAGAAGCCCGAGAGCCAATAGCGGTAGAATGGAGGTGCGCCAGCGATCCATAAGGCCTGTCCGACCGGCTCCTAACGCGACTGCTTCGGCCGCACAAGCACGAAAGCCAGTAGCAGTCGGTTTCTTGGGGCAATTATCCGCGAATTGGGCCCCTTGCACCCTCGTCCAAGTAAGGGCAGCATCCCGCCAAGCATGAAGATCGCCAGCTGGAATGTGAACTCGATTCGCGCTCGCCTCGCGCCCCTCACGCGGTGGTTGGACACCCAACGCCCAGATATCCTCCTTCTCCAGGAAACGAAAGTCACCGACGACGACTTCCCACGTGACGACCTACTGCGTCGCGGATACTCCGTGGTGATTGCGGGCCAAAAGTCATCCAACGGGGTAGCCATCCTTTCGCAGCACCCGATTCGCGATGTCGAGGTCGGTTTTCCCGAGGACGGCCCTGAAGCCGAAAAACGACTCATCACTGCCACGATCGCCGGTCTGCGCGTCATGTCCGCGTACATCCCGAATGGCAGAGACGTGATGCATCCCGTATTTCAACAGAAGCTAGCGTGGCTGTCGCGTTTGCGCGGCTTTCTCCTCGAGCAACGCGCTGCCGCCAGGCTCCCGATCATCGTCGGTGGCGATTTCAACGTCGCTCGTGAAGCGCGCGATCTCTGGGCGC
>JBLNFG010000227.1:0-2966 GCA_050263495.1 Myxococcales bacterium
TCCATTGGGTTTTGCGTGGCTACGACGACCCCAACCCCAAAGGCTCGGGCCTGCTTCATCAACGTCACGATTGGGCGCTTGGTGGGCGGATTCGCTGGATGAGGCGGCAGAAACCCGTAGACCTCGTCAAACACCACAAGCGTGCGCAAACGGCTTGAGCCAGGTAAAGAGCGCACCCACGCAAGGACCTCTTCGAGCAAAACGCCCAGCACCAGCGCCCGCTCCTCGTCATCCAGGTGGGCCACACTAACGATCACGGCCGGCGTGCGGCCCCTGGTTACGGCAAATTGGATCGCCCAATTCAGCCATCACGCATGCTCCTGAGGCGCATGCAGCGCCCCGCTGCTTCGTTCGACTTCGCTACCGCTGAAGTGCTTCCTTGTCGAGCAAGAATCTGAATCCCACACGGCGGATCCCGAAGAGGCGTGTAAGCGGATCGCCATCGGTGGCTCGATACGCTCGCGACAATTGTACTCCTGCAGCTTGTCCGGCATTCTGGTGAGCCTTCAGCGCTTGCAAGGGAAGCCGTATGGCAGTACAATACGTGCCATATGGCATCCGCAGCAGAATCACAGGTGGCGACCCTCCTAGGTGGCAGAAAAGTGCTGGGCGGGATTACAGATGCCGCAGACTTCGTTCTGGCCGTGCGACGGGGACTGCCATATGCGTCGCTGGAGGCGCTCACTGGTGCACTTCAGGCCGATCTAGGCGAGGTTGGTGAGGTCGTTGGAATAGCCGCCCGAACTTTGGCGCGGCGCAAGCACGAGAAGCAGCTTTCACCGATTGAATCGGACCGCCTCTATCGGATCGCGTACGTCATGCATCTTGCGGCTTCGACGTTAGGTGGACTCGACAAGGCTCGACTGTGGCTGCAGCGCGACAACCGCGGTCTCGGCGGTAACACACCATTGAGTCTGCTAGACACCGAAATCGGCGAGAGACAGGTCGAAGGAGTTCTTCTCCAACTCAACCACGGAATCTACGCGTAGTGCAGATTTGGCGGATTTGTCGAAAGCAGTTCGCGGCTAGACCCTTGGACGGGAAGGGAGGCATGTTGGCTGCCGGTCGCTGGCACACGCCACGGCGACTCGTTACCTATGCCTCAGACTCCCTGGCCTTAGCCAATCTCGAAGTCTTGGTGCATTGTGATCTCGATCTACTGCCAAGTGATTTGTTTGCGGTTGAGATTGAGATACCCACAGAGATCCAAGTTGCTGAACTGACCAGATCAGATCTGCCGCGCGCATGGCGCCGATATCCTGCCCCGCTGACTCTGCAGGAGCTCGGCAATAGTTGGCTGGACGAAGCCGCAACTGCTGTGCTTCGCGTACCATCCGCAGTCGTTCCAACCGAATGCAACTACTTGATCAATCCTCTCCAGTCGGACATCAAGAAGATCCGAGTTGTGCGTCGTTTCAGATTCGCATTTGACGAACGGCTTACTTTCGAGAGCAGGCCGGCTAACTCGGCGTTGCAGCGGACGGGCCGCAAAGCGCCCCGCCGCTGAACGCCCAGGCGTTGGGCTGACCTGAAGCCGGATTCCAGAGCCATTTTCAACGCCAGCCAAGTGTGTCGCACTGTCCCGGAATGCTCTTTGACCGGCTAGCAGCGGCGGCGAAATGGCACCATTGCTGACTCGCAGAAGCCGTGGCGCGTGTAGAATCGCTTTGCCGAGTAATTGTTCCTGTCCGTGAGCAAGGTCATGCGTCGGATCCCCTTCTCCTGACAGGTCCTTTGAGCTTCTTCGAGCAGTCGACTGCCGACGCCGCTGTTTCGGAATTCGGGGAGAACAACCATGTCCTCTAGCCACGCAGCTGCACCTCCCTCGGCCGTGCTGATGGTGTACAGAAGACTAACCATGCCGACAACTTCACCTTGTACCAAAGCCACAAGGAGGCTTCCGAGCTCGGGGGAGGAGAGGATACTGCTTAGCGCGCTGCGCTGGAGCTCACGGTTAGGTTCGAAGTCAGCTTCCTGCGCAAATAGAAGACCCAACAGGTCGACCATCGTGTCGAGATCATTCGGACATGCAGCGCGAACAGTAGGTTGCATAATGTTCATTAGCTCATTGGCACCTGATGAGTCCAGCAGCGCATAGCGCTTCCTGCAAAAGAGAACCTCCTCTTCCCGAAATACTGATTGACACGCGTCAACCGCCACGTCATTGCGGTGGTTGACTCCCGAGGCAATGGACCACTACCGAAATGCCGCGGTCGACTAACGCCTCCCGCATGACAGCTTGCACCTCCGACCAGGATCCAGACGACAGTCCAGTGCCCAAGGGCGGGACGGTGTATTGCTGCATTGATGGCAAGTGCGCGCTCCGCGACTATCGATAGACTTGCCTGAAGTGCACGTACATCCAAACCCACAGGCGGCATGTTGTACGAACGTTCCACGACCAAGTGCGCCAAATCGATGCCGGACTCAACGGAAGTCCAGAGCACTTCACCCAACGCGGGAAGAGGGCGCAGATTACGCAAGCGCAATTGGATCGACTGAAACGTCTGCGGCCATCGCGCACCTATCGCTTCAGAGAAACCCAAGCCCCAGATCAACGTGTCCGAGGGGACATGCGCAAGTATGCACGGTACCTCACTCTTCAAGCGGGTCGCGTCACTTTGCAAACGGATCTCCATGTTCGCCATCCCGCTATGGATGGCGAATGCATGGGCGTCGCTCCAGCCGAAACAGCAACTCTGACGACGGTCCTCCGAATCGAGCAGCGGCATCGTAACGTCTCGTATCCGATTCGTACGCGAAAGGCCCCAAGAGCAGCGCGATATGTTCAGTTCGTGGCGGCATATCCGCAAGGCGAGTGCCGCCCAACTCGCGGTTGGATCCGCCGAAGGCCGACATGACATCTGATGCCTTCTGCCAAGATTGGATCGATACTTCGAGCTTCTAGGTTTATGCCGGCCTTCGCGGCTCAACAGATCATGTTCATGTTCAATACCTTCGAAGAG
>JBLNFG010000228.1:0-3038 GCA_050263495.1 Myxococcales bacterium
GAACATCGCTCACCACGCCCACAATGTCGTCACGACAATAGAGCGTAAGCTCTGCGCTCCGTCCATCCTCGGGGTAGCGCTCAATCGCGACAGTGATGGTTTCCGCAGCGTCGCCTTGCCAAACATCGTGCGGCAAGGGCCATTCATGAAGCAACTCGGATCTATCGGCAAACGTCCGCGAAAGTGCCGCCATAGAACGGTCTGCGTCGATCGCCAGCGTGTACGCGCCAGAGTCGTCTCCGAGTAGTTCGAGGCGCGCCACGCTCTGTCCGATAACACTGCTGGGACGAAGCAGGCGCATCGATATTGCTAGCGGAACAGCGAGAGACTCCACCTGAGCCTGGACGAATGCTGCCGGGTCGTGGCGATTTCCAAGAGTAATCAGACGAGGACGCAGCTCACCAACTGCTTCGTCGCGTTGACGCATCTCCCCAAAAATCTGGTTCTGCCTCTGCTCGCGCATTGGGTTCTGCGTCTGTTGCGCGCCTATCGACTGCTGCGTCCGCCCACCCATGGGCTGCGGAATGCGCCGCCAATGCCCGGCTACCTTTCCAAGCCACTCCGGAAAGAATGCCTCGTCGCTGCGCACGAACGAGAATAGGTAGCTCGCACTCGAGTTACGCGTCTGCGACGAGTGAGCCGCAATCGCGCGCGCCTTCGGATTCGTCTCCGGATCGGTGAGCAGCCAACTTGCCGGTACGGTAACGCGTTCGCGGGCAAGGTAACCCGAGAGACGCCCAGTGAGCGGTGGAAGAGGCTGCTCGATCGATACTTGACCAGCGGGGCACGGCTCCTTCGCCGCGTTTCCCGTTGGCCAACAGTCACCATTGTGAACGATCGCCCGGTGCACGCGCGGTGCCTCAGGAAGCACGTCAATGATTCGATCCAAGGCACTACGGAAGAGCGAATAGGTAGCGACGTGGTCCGGGTGCGTGTCGTCTGGGTGCGAGACGACAACGTCCGTGGGCCGCAGCTGATCGAGGAGCATGGCGAGATCAGACTCCGCATTGTCGCGCGTATAGAGCGCCGGGGAGCCAAAGCGCGCAGAATGGTAGTCGCGACGTCCGAAGCCTCGAGCGCCGTAGGTTGTATTGCCGCTCACGCAGGCATGGTCTAGAATTCGCAATCGGGGCGGCAATGGGGTACGACCAAGCAGCGCAAGCCCACCGTCTGGATATCCGAGAAAATGGGACCGATCCTCTGGTAGCCCCAAGATGGACAAGGCGGCAACGGCCTCGCCTTGCCGTCGCACGCCGTCATTCAAACAATCCAGATCGCCGTTGGTCACCACGACCACGGCCGCCTCTGCGCCGGCTTGCGTCGCGCGAAATAGGACGCCACCGGCCATGAGCGACTCGTCATCGGGGTGTGGTGCAATCACGAGCCACCGAGTGCCGACATGCGTCGAATTGTCGACACTCGTCGAACTGATGCCGAGGCGCGTCGAATTGTCGACATTCGTCGAACTGATGCTGAGGCGCGTCGAATTGTCGACACGCGTCGAATCCACGCCGACGGGCAACGAATCGGTGCCGGCATACGACCGAGCCGTGCTGGCTTGCGTCCTACCAATGTCGGCATGCGACGGAACCGTGTCGGCGTGCGTTGCGCCACCGTGCTGACAGCTCACAACCATCATGGCACCAACGAATGCACCGAGGACGATTCGCGACAGCGAAGGAATGGGTGTTCGTCGCCCAGAGCGAGCTTTTGAACGAATGAGAAAGGAGCCAGAGCCTATTCTTTGATGCACGATGCGCTGAGACGGCCAGCGTACCGCAGACCGACTGTCATGGCCCGAATCATTCCACACGTGAGCCCGTTGGCCCACGAGTTGAGGACTGCGCAAGAGAACGAGGCCACGCGAACCCGGCGATGACAACCTGGACTCAAACCTCATGCGCTGAAGCCCGATCGGGTGTCGAGCTCCTGAGCAACCCCCTCAATTTCTAGGGAGAAAATCGCGCAACCCCTCAGGGCGAGCGCGCCATCCGACAGGTAGGTTTGTGCCCGCGATGTAGGTTTGTTCCTACTTTGTGAGATCTGCTTTAGGGGTTGGGTCGCCAAGTACTTTCAATCGGGAGCGCGACGATGTTTGGTGGCGGCCATGAGCACCGTCGAACCACGCTATCTGGGGGTCTTCGCCTTCTTCGAGTCAGTACCCGAGCCGCGGGTGGAGCGAACACGGGTGCATCCGTTACAGAACATTCTTGTCATTGCGCTGCTGGCGATGATTTGCGTGGGCGAGGGCTGGGACGACATGGAGGAATTCGGGGACGCCAAGCGAGAATGGCTTAGTACATTCTTGGATCTACGACACGGCATTCCTAGCGCTGACACGTTCAGACGTGTGCTGAGCGCGGTGGATCCGAAGGCGTTCAATAGCTGCTTCATTGCGTGGGTGCAAGCCCTGTCGGAAGGCACTTTGGGTAAGCTTGTTGCCATCGACGGTAAGACCATTCGCCACTCCTTCGATCACGCAACGGGTCGCAAAGCCTTGCACGTTGTCAGTGCGTGGATTGCGGAGAATCGGTTGACGCTGGGGCAGATCGCCACCGAAGAGAAGTCCAACGAGATTACCGCCATTCCGCAACTGCTCGAGATGCTCGACATTCGAGGCGCAACAATCACGGTCGATGCGATGGGATGTCAGAAAGCGATCGCCGAGAAGGTCACCGAGTGCGGCGCTGACTATGTCATGGGCCTCAAGGGCAATCAGGGAACGGCTCACAGGGAGATTGCCGAGTTCTTCACCGATGCCCGCGCTAACGACTTCCGCGACATCGAGCACACATTCCACGAAACGGTAGACGGCAGTGAGCACGGTCGACTGGAGGTACGCCGCACCTGGGCTACGCAGGCCCTCAACTGGTTTGAGGACCTATCCAAGTGGAAGAATCTTAGCAGCATCGTCATGATTGAAAGCGAGAGGACTATCGGTACCGAGACATCTGTTGAATACCGGTACTACTGGAGCAGCCACCGCGTCGACGCAGAGACCTTCGCCGCGATGATTCGAGGTCACTGGGGAATAGAGA
>JBLNFG010000229.1:0-9640 GCA_050263495.1 Myxococcales bacterium
GATTCATCCAATGTCGTCACGGCAAGATCCCCCTGCCTGCCCCCGCGACCGTCCAGTGTCTTTCCGGGATCAGCACGCGCGATGCGGGCATCGAGGCAGAACTCGTGACTCCGACCGGGGCTGCAATTCTCGGCGCTCTGAGTGAGCGCTGTGTGGCGTGGCCAGAATTCACTCCAAACGCGGTGGGTTGGGGCGCCGGGACACGAGTGCTGCCGGATCGCCCAAACGTACTGCGGGTGGTGCTAGGGGAGCCCACCGGCGAGCAGCACTGCCACGACGACGCAGCGGGTCACGTCGTCATCGAGGCAAATGTGGATGACGCGACTGGTGAACTCGCCGGGCACGCGCTGGGTCTCCTGCTCGACGAGGGGGCTCTCGACGCGTGGGCTGTGCCAATCACGATGAAAAAGGGCCGTCCCGGGGTAGTCCTGTCCGCGATCGTTGCCCCAGGGGATGAGGCGCGGTTGACCGCTTTGCTCATTCGAGAGACCACGACGCTCGGCGTTCGTCGGCACCTTGCGGGGCGAACCGTGCGTCCGCGTCGCATGATTGACGTATCCACCCAGTACGGGACCATTCCCGTCAAAGTCAGCGAGGGTCCGTTTGGGCCGCCCCAGATTAAGCCGGAGTTCGACGTGTGCGTGCAGCGCGCCCGCGACCTCAACCTACCGGTTCGCGAAGTGATATCGTGCGCGGCAAGTGCGGCCCGGAGAGTTCTCGCGTTGGATGGACCGATGGAGCCGTTCGAGCAGTCTCGGTGACACCAAACAGTCCGTTCGGAGAACACGTCGCCAATTTGCAAATGGGTCCGAAGCACGTCGGCTTGAGCAAAGCTCGAAATCCGAAGGCAGACGGCCTCTGTGTGCGGCGGAGCCTTGATGGCTGGGATCGGACGACTGCTCGTCTCCCCTCGAGTGACAGTTTTTAGACTCTCAAACGAGAAGTCTCAGTCGGGACGCTCTATGGGCAGTCCAGCTGCTTCCCAGGCAAGGATCCCGCCCTCAAGGAAGGGCACGGGGACTCCTTGTTGCGCCAACTTGGCGGCGAGCTCCTTCGTGGCTTCTCCTGAGCGGCAGTAAAGGACGGGGCTAGCCGCCAACATGTGCAGCTCAGCCAAGCGTTGCTCGACCTCGGATAGCGGGATGTTCTTCGCTCCCGGCAGACGGACTCGGCCCCACACCGATGCGTCGCGAGTGTCGATGAATGCAATCTGCCTGCGGGCAAGCAATGGAGCTGCCTCTTCCGGCTTGATAGCGCCAGCAGCGCGGGGCAGCAGCGGCTCGATCATTTGTCGAAGCTGAGCCTTTTTCATTGCGCCAGACTTGGCACCCACGGGGCGCCCCTTGTGAAAGATGACGAAGGTTGGAACCGACTGAATCCCCAACTCTCTGGCGACCATTGGGGAGCGATCGATGTCCACCTTGACGACGAGTGCCTGGCCTTCAAGCTCCTGCGCTAGGCTGACGAGTTCCGGGTGCACCGTCTTACAAGGGCCACACCAATCAGCACCAAACTCGACGAGCACGGGTAGCTCGCTCTGCATGACTTCTGTGACGAATTCCCGTTCGTTGACCTCGCGAATTGGCATGATGTCGTGACTATTAGTTCTCGTTGCGGGTGCCTGCAAGCACTACCGACGGCAAGTGAAGGCCAGCGTAGCCGGACAAGCGCCGAGAGCGGCAACTGAACAGCGCGCCCCAGGCTTGCCCGGAGCCCAAACGGCCATGTCCTCGACCTTTCCGAGTGGTTTGCTGCCGACCACCGCACTCGCTGCGCGAGTGCTTGCTCCTCCCAAATCCGCGCTCGCCCCAAAGGCAGCGCGGATGGGAGGAGCGGGCCACGAAAGGCGAAAGTGGCCGCGGCCACGGCCACAGGCGTGGCACGGCGGCGCAGTGAAGCGATAGGAACGAAGCACAGTGAGGGCCGCGCTGACCGTCGCGGCGAACACGCGCTATTCGCGAGCCGATGCACTTGACGCCAGGGTTTCGAGCCGTCCGGCGTTCTAATTCTAGGCTAGGAGAGCGTGTCCGTCGTTGTCGCGACCGCTAGAGATGTGTGCGGAACCGGAAGTCGGCGGGACAGCATGCCGAGCGCCAAGGACAGACCGACGGCTGCCAGGGTCCATGCGCCAAGCCTTGTGAAATCGACCTGGCGTGCATACCTACCCAAGTGTTCTCCCCACCCACCAGACCATGTCCGTTCGATTGGTCCCAACCAAGCGACTGCTGCTTCGAGGCTGACTAGTTGCTCAATAACTATCGGAATCGACGCAAAAACGGCCGGTGCAGCGGGAAGGATCGGTGCGGTGGCCGTGGCCAGTTTTGGACCCCTCTGTGGGGTCGCGACGGCATGGCTTAGGTGACGTAATCCCGAGAGGGAGCCAATCACGAGTGCCACGGCAAGGGGGATCGGGGTGGGCGTTACGACCGTTAGCGCCACCACCGATAGAATAATCGGCAGGGCCGCCACCAGCTCTAACCCGCGAGATATTAGAACCTCGACGTACTGGCGATACTTGGTCACGACACTCATTCGCGCGGACAGACCCAGAGCTAAACTGAGGGCTACTGCTACGCAGGTCTCGAGCAACAGCCAACCCGTTGCCCGCACGAAAGCTAAGGGAGAGCTTGCTAGTGCGGCTGGAATGCTTGCTCCAACCAAAAGGCATAAGGCTTTGGCCACGTCCGGCGGTCGGGTGCGTCTCAGCTTATTCATGTTGGACTTCGCTGCTGGCGGCCGAGTGCCTGCCTGTGCTCCACCGCACCATGAGCTCAACAATTAGGAGGCACGCCGCGGTCATTGTCGCCGTCCCCATCAACTGGTGGAGATCGCGGAAGCGGAAACCGTCGATGCAGGCCAGGCCCAATCCGCGGATATCGAAAGCCTTCTCGACCACGAAAACAAAGGTTAAAAGGAACGGCCAGGAGTGCCCAGCGAATTGCCAAAGCAGAGACAGCCGATCGAGCGCGGACGGTCGAGCGTCGAGGTGAATGGCATCGGTCCAGGGCTCGATCGTGCGGAACGGTGCGGTGCAAGCGGCCAGCAAAAGCGCAGTGCAGGCGGCGGCGGCGAGAGAACCCCTGAGTGGAAGCAGACCGAGCACTGCAAGCAATGAAATGTGGGGGATCGCCGTCAAATGCCGCCGCCCTATTGCAAGCCATGCGGCGCGCGACGATGGAATCCTAGCCAAGACCGCAGAACTTGCCCCCAGGCATGCTGCGAGCAGGAGCAAACCTGAGCATGCCGCGGGCAAGACTAGCGCTTCGAGTACGGGTTCGTGGTTGCGATCCGTGCCGAAGCGGAACCGTAAAGCGAGGTTCAGCCACTGCCCGAACTGCGTCTGGGTCAGCATCGCTGACCAGCGCGCGGGCCCTCGCGTAACGGTGTATTCCGTTGCATGCAGTTGCCACCAGCGCTGCCAACCTTCAACGGCGCGACTGAGGTCCTCGGAACTCGCGCGGTCCGGAGCAGGGTAGCCCAGCTTGGTTAGGCGATTCAGTGCCGTAAGCAGGCGCCGAGTGCGCGGCGCATTCTGCGGGGAGGGATGGCTATCCAGTGCCGCAATCAGCGCGGGCAGAGCGTACGTATCGTATTCCGCGATGGCGAGGGACATGGCATCAGAACCTCGCGCAGCGAGACGCTCGACCCAGCGCGCCGCAATGCTGGGCTGGAAGTCCACTTCGTGCTCTTTCCACGAATCAATCAGGAACTTGAGGGCACCCTCTTCATTCTCAACGTCCTTAGCCCCTCGCCAATTCATCCGTTGCGCGACAGGTAGCAGGGATGACGCGATTTTTTTCGCCGTGACAACGTCCAAGTTCGGGAGCTGGGGCACAATCAGAGGGAACGTTGCTCCTCCTAAGCGAGTCAACTCATTGAGAGCCTCGCTTGACGGGCCTTGTGAGAAGCGGAGGACTAGGTCCCTTACGCGTGACTGCAAATCGTGCGGATGTACGTTCCAAAGCAGCGGTAACCCTGAGCGCTCGATTCGATCCGAGGCGTAATCGAGCGGAGCAGGCGTGCGCCTCGTCGCGGCCGCTAGCAGGCAGAACGACAGCATCAGGACGAGGAGCAAGCGCGCAACGAGCCAAGCAAGTCGACGCAACAGCCGTCTCATTGCGCCTACTCAATGTATCAAGAAGAAGCCTGCGACCGCGGCGACAAGCATTGCCAAGATCACCAGCGCCCCAACCACGGTGGGAGGTAGTCCCGAAACCGGTATCGAGATTGGATCTTGCGTGGGGTCATAAAGGCGCATCGAGCTTGGCGCAGGCACACTGCTGCCCGCAGTGGGAGCCGCCCCTTCCGGGGGTCGGACTGAGCCGCCCAAAATCGTGTTCGCAACGCGCATTCTCAAAGAATCGCGCTTGGGCTCAGGGGGAGGTGCTGAAGCCTCGACGCCGCCAGAGGGAGCTGACCCGTCGGGTCCGGCTCTCAACGTGGAAGTGGAAGCCAGACTGGACAACTCTGGAAGGCTGTACTTGCGGTAGCAGAGGGTATCATCGGCGCGGCCGAGTGGTGGCAACCCCGGTCCAACGAAGTCTGCAACGATCACGGTGATGTTATCGTGGCCTCCGGCTGCGTTGGCTCGATCCGTCAACTCCTTACAGGCGTGCAATGGATCAGCGAACGTCATCAGCACTTGCCGAATCTCGTCGCTTCGGATCATTCCGCTCAAGCCATCGGAGCACAGCATGAGCCTGTCACCCTGCCTCAGATCGACATAGGTTAGGTCAACTTGAACGGAGTCGGCTGTACCTAGTGCTTGGAGGATAATGTTGTTGTGCTCGAAGGTCTCCGCTTCTTCTTCGGTGAGCTGGCCCGCTTCAATCAGTTGCGTGACCAAGGACTGATCGCGCGTGACCTGCACCATCTGCCCATTTCGCAGAATGTAAGCTCGGCTATCACCGACTTGAGCCAGAAAGAGCCTCTCGTCGAGCAAGGTGGCGATGGTAGCCGTCGTTCCCATTCCGCGCCGCGAGCGATCCGCCCTTGCTTCGTTGAAGATGCGAACGCCTGCCTCCTCGACAGCGTGCACTAATCGTCGAGCGAGCTCATCGTGGCCGTTCGGGGGCGGCTCGGCACACAACATCTCGTAAATAATATCGACGGCAAGTTGGCTTGCGACTTCTCCAGCAGCCGCTCCGCC
Organism: Myxococcales bacterium; assembly: GCA_050263495.1. Classification (GTDB taxonomy): domain Bacteria; phylum Myxococcota_A; class Polyangia; order Polyangiales; family Polyangiaceae; genus FEN-1139. The sequence continues at coordinate 5,150 of JBLNFG010000229.1, forward strand.
CATTCCGTCGCATACGCCGAGCACGTTTCCGCGAGGTCCGACGGCTTGGGTCCGATCCGCTTCCAGTAAGCTGCGACTCTGACGCGAAAGGTCCGCGATCAGGAAGTTGTCCTCGTTGTGCTCACGTATTTGTCCTACGTCGGTGCGACCGAACACGTTCAACGTGATGGTTTCGTCGCCCACCGACGGGTTTGCTGGGGCTGAAGCGTCGCTCATCTTGCTTGTGCCTGTCCCAGGCCCGACACCTGTCCGTTGTTCTGATCAAAGCGGAATAGGTGTTGCCCCACCCGAACGTGATCACCCGCAACGAGTTCCGTCAGTCCCCGAATACGGAGGAACGTCCCGTTCGATGATCCAAGATCGAGCAGAGTGAAACTCCCGTCCGGGCTGTTGCGGGATATTGCGGCGTGGCGGCGGCTCATAAATGGATCGGACGAAAACACGATATCACCGACTTCACGCCCCAGGATCGTTTCTTCGCGTGTCACGACGAATATGCTTCTCGAGACCCCCTCCATGGTTAGCTCCGATATCCGAGCGTATCGCGGGGACGGTGGACTTCCAAATACCTGGGTGCCTCGCTCCACCGCGCTGCTCAGGTGCTGCTCTCCCGGGGCCAGCAGCTCGAATCTAAATACGCCCAAGCCCAGTAGGAAAACGTCACCGTGTTCGAGTTTCGCAGGGTTTCTTATGCGCTTATACACGCCGTTGACCGACGCCAGGTCTTGGATTGTGGTCTTGGCTCCTTCGCGCAGGAGGCGCGCGTGTCGGGGGCAAATGAACCGGTCATCCGGTAGTAAAATGTCGCCCTCGAGGCGCCCGATGTCCATCTGGGGCTGATTGATTGGATAGCAGCGACCGGTGGTCCCGTCCTGAGCGACGACGAGCAGACAGGGGCCTGCCGTGGAGTTGAGCTGCTGTTGTGCCGCCAACTGAGCCGGGCGTTGCGTGCTCAGCGGCTCGGTACCTGGCTGCGGGTGCCCCGAGGAGACTCCAATTGCGCGTGTGGGCTCGCTGGGCTGATGCGTTGACTTCGCGGAAGGAAGTGCCGCGCCGCACGCGTGACAGTACACGTCTGATTGACGGTTGTGACAGTTGCACTGAGTGCACAGCGTCGTCTTTACATCGGCGATTGCTAGATCGGTCCCCGCAATTTTCGTGGGCGGCAACGAGCGCCGCGCAGCGGCTACGATCGGGCTCATTTCTGGGGCAAGCGATGCACCACACTCGGGGCAATAGCTATTGCCTGCCGCCGCGGGAATTCCACAGTTGGGACAATGAGTCACCGACTGCTGCTTCGAAGCAAAGCCCAGCGAAGGTGCTTCTGGTCGACCCAACGTGGGTGCGGCGCTTAACCTAGGCACCTGCGGTTCGGGGCTGTCTTGTGCCGGATCGAGGCGGCAGCCACAATCTTGGCAAAACCTCAGTCCGACTGAATTGTCGCGACCACAACGAGTACACCTCACCCCACGAGAGGAACTCGGGGCGGGGCAAAGAGTCAAGTCCTTCGAGATTTTTTGGCTATTGCACCAAAGCTCGGCGGGTGGTGGAGGTAGGCCGCACTGCGCAATCTGGCGGCTCAGCCGGTGGGCGATTGGGTAGCGCGGGAGCAGGTGCGTGTGGCCCTGACCCAAGCATGTGCACCCGACAAGGCGAGGCGTTCCCCCCGAATGCTGGCGCTAAATTGACTACCAGCGAGGTAGCGGATTTCGGATCTCCATCACCAGCTCGAGCGACAGCCATTGCGACAACCCCAGACCGAGCGGATCGGTTGCCCTGCGCTGTCCGGTTCCGTCTCTCCACTCGCGGAGCGTGATCAGTCGCCAACCGAGCGCCATACCCACCACCACTGTGGTCGACGCTTGGTACTCAGCGCCCAGCCCCAGGTGTAATGTCGGTCCAGCAGTGTCTACGCCCCATTCGTTGCCGTAGAAAGCTGCTCCAGCTCCGCCCGTCGCGTAGGGCGTCAAACGATTGCCCTGGTCGAATAGGTAACGGACCTCGCCGCGAACTTGCTGCAACATCCCTAGGCGGAGGATGTTGGATGAATCATGACGGGTGGCCTCGTAAGCGCCGCCCCAATACCAAAGCCCGCGTGTCCGATAGCCCATGCGCACAGCCAAACCCAGACCCGGGCCGAGGATGCAGGGTGATGTAGCCTCGCCCGGACAGACGCTGCCTCCCGAGAGGAGGTTCTCCGCGGCGAAGGCGACGCCGTACTGAAGAAAGTGAAGGCTGCTTGGCCTACGCTCGTGAACTTGTCCGCCGGCCGAATGCGCGGCCAGGAGCAATGTTGCGACAATTGGTGCAAAAGTTGGCCGCTTGGACATCTACTGACACCCCAGCCGTACCCGTTTCTTTCGAGAACAGCAACAGGCGCCTTGACGTCCCCGCGATCCATCGTCTAAACGCGGGGGCATACCTCAATCACCAGAACGATCGATGGATATTTACCTCGACAGACGAGCAGTTCGGCAGATCCGCCTCTCCGCGCTAGAGGCGGTCGAAGAAGGCGACATGGAGTCACTCCGCGAGGACATACTCGATGCCTTCACCGAAGAACAAGTGGAGGAAATCGAACGCCGTCTGGACGGTGGCGATCTCTTCGAGTTCCTCACTGATATCTTAGACGAGTGGAACGGCGACGATGTCGACGAGCTTCTCGAATTACTCGAGACGCAACTCGGCGAAGTCGGTGTCGACCTCAAGATAGAGTCCAAGTCCGAGGACGAAGACGGCGAGGAGCCGGAAGAGGACGACGACGAAGTCGAGGAAGACGAGGTCGATGAGGAAGACGAGGTCGACGAAGACTTCGTCGAGGACGAGGACGAGCCTTGATCGTCTCGTTGGATTATTACGGCATGTGAATTCGAGCTGGCGCTTGCTGCCATTGGCACAGCGCCAGTCGAAACCGCAAAATCGCGGATATTTCGCAGTCGTGGCAACGGACTAGTGCACCGAATCGGCTGCGATGAGTGCTCCTAGCAATTCGGGACTTGGGTTTGCGCGACGCGCACCCCCGAGCTCTTGGCGTGGGTGTGCGCGATGCGTTGAAGAAGAGAACGGCTAACTCGTCTCTGTGGTAGCCAGGGCTGTGGCTAGCAGCTGGTACGCGATGATTTGCACCGTCTGCGCGAGGTTGATCGACGGCTGTTCGGCAGCCATCGCGATGCGAATGAATCGCGAACACCGCTCCAATTGGGACTTGTCCAAGCCGGACTTCTCGTTCCCGAACACAATCGCCAACTGTTTACCTTGAGCCGCGAATCGGAGCATATCCGCCGCTGCATCGGCCGGGTTCTCGATGTAGGAGACGCCGCTGCGCGACGTAGTTGCGAACGACACGTCGACGCCTTCGAGAGCGGCGTCGAGCGTCTTTACGACCGTGCTCGCCTCGAGCACATCGAGTGACTTTACGGCCATCTTTCTGGCCATCACATGCTCTGGAACCGCCATCTTGCCCGGCTTTACGAGGACCAGACGCGAGAACCCCATCGTCTTGATCGCTCGGGCGGCGGCGCCGACATTTTCCGGATAGTGGGGCTGCACCAAGATGAACTTCGTTTGCTGGTGGATCGGGAAGCTGAGCATCGCGACACCGTTTTGCCGCGGGCGCGCCTTCCGAGCCAGTGGGATAGCTTGTCTAGTGGATCAATCCGCAACCTGAGCGAGACAACGCTGCTCCACCGGCTCGAGTCGTTCAGCTCAGCTGCCGCCCAAGTCAGCGCTCACCGGAAGAACTCCCATTCGCCATCGTTGGAGTGCGCTGACGCGATTGGGGAAGATTTCGCCTGGGTCTGGCCGAACTGCGGGGTGGATGCACGTGGGGGCGCCCTTAGCCGGGCCTGGATGAACCGGAGGAGCGCTTCTGTTCTTTAATCAGCCTTGTGCTGGCGCGCTGTTTCGGTCGCGCTGTCGAGAACAGAGGGGAGCGGGGAGGGTGACTTCAGGGCACTGGACGACGCACGCGGGGTCTTACTTCGCGTCGGGACTTTGGCACCGCTCGCGACCGGCGCACTAGCGCTGCGCAAGGAAGGGTCGGGTTCGTCCTCCGCATGGCAGCCGCGCGTCAGATTCAATACTGCCGCCATCAGCAATGCTCCCAGGGTTCCCGCACCTGCAACGATGCGCAGCGTCTTGCCTCCAACGTCGCGTTCGCGAGCAGTCGGTGCGGAGGACGTTAGCGGAAGTGCACCCGGGTGCATCCAGGGATGATTCGCGCCTAGCGCACTTGCAAGTTCCTTTCCGAACTCCGCGCAACTCGGGAATCTGCCGTTAGGATCCGGATGCATTGCTCGCTGCAGCACCGAATCTACCATTCTGTTGCAGCCACAACGATCTGCGATCGGAGAAGCGCTCGTCGTGGTGATGAGTGTCGCCACGTGAATCGCATCATCACCCGGGAATGCGCGCAGTCGACTCAGAGCTTCATAGAGCGAGCAGGCCATGGAAAATTGATCGCTAGCGGCCGAAAATGTGCCGTGCGTAATT
>JBLNFG010000230.1:0-4390 GCA_050263495.1 Myxococcales bacterium
CTCCTCCAAGACGCTCCACTCGATTGTCGAGGATTCTGGATCTAGCGACTGGTTCAAGATCGAGTTCGACGCGTCGTCGGCAGGCTTCACCTACACGGCTGCTGAGCAGGACCGAATCACGGCTGAAGTGAAAGGCCAGCTTCAGGAACGTGCACTGCTGATGATCGCGCGCCAAATGAATTATATGCCCTCCGACGGCAAAGCGCCGCCCGTTCCCCCACGCGCCCCGACCGGTGCTGGGCTGGCAGCCTCATACCTAATGAGAGGCTGCGGCTACTGGAGTTGGTGCCTCGGCGGAAGTTTCGTTCTCGGCGTTCTGGACAGCATCTTTGGAAGCTCTTCCGCTGTTTCGGAGTTCAAGAAGAGCAATAGCGCTTGGGTCACAGAGCAGATCCGTGGCATTGCATTCATGGAACAGACCGGCGGCATTGGATACGAATGATTCGGCCTGCGCCGACCCATTCATCGTTCGATTGTCTCAGCCAGCAACTGACCGAGAGAATCAGCTCGTAGTGCTATGATCGGCACTAGCGAAGTGGGCGCCACCGCTCCGGCGCGGTGCTCACTTCGCTGAGCCCAACATATGAGAATTTGGGTTTCGGTTGCAGAATGAGCAGCTTAAGCGGAGATGACGCTATGCCAAGACTAAATGCACGCCCACGAGGTCGTATCTATTTGATGTTCTTGGCGCCAATACTGTGCGCCGTTGGCCTTTACGCCCTTAACCATCGTGATGGAGTTGCCTCTGAACAGCGCGGCAGAAATGATTCTCGCGGGGTTACGGCGGAGGTGGGTGAGACGATCGATCACGCCTCAGCACAACACTCGATGCTGCCGGGAGCTCAAGCAAACGGGCGAACAGAAGACCAGACGGGTGAAGCAAGCCCGACCACGACGAGTAACCCGCAACTTGGTGCACCTGCAATCGAGTCTCCTGAAGTGATCGACACCATGGATGTCGAGTTCGTGCGAGACGAGATACGCCGAATCGACAAAGAACTAGGAGACCGGAAAGCGGTCGAGCGGCTCAACAATGGCGAAGTGAGCGAGACCGAACGGCTCGAACTGGGTGCCATGATGGAACGTGTAGCGCTCTTCCGCCATCGACTCGCGAAAGATACTGTTAATACACTGACTGAAGAGGTAGCGAACTACGAGAAAGCGCATGAAGAACGCGTTGCCGAGTATTCGAATCGACTCGACCGGCTCAAGAAGGAGAAACATGACCGATAGCATCTGCAGAAGTGGAATTCGCCTTTCGACGTTCCTAGGGATCGCCTGCGGCATCTTGGCGGGCTGCGTCGCAAGTGAGGCTGACGACTTGGATGTGCTTGGCAAAGCCTCGGTCATCGCAGCAACGGGAGGTTCTTCGAGTACCAGTAGTGCTCCGAGTGCGGGAGGCGCGGTAGTGCCGACAGCCCCCCAGAGCGATGCGCCTGAGGCTGCAGGCAGCCCAAGCGCAGGCGGCTCAAGCATCACTACCCAGCCCGCGCAGGGCGGTGCCACCGCGAGCGGCGGTTCGAGCTCTAGCAGTACTAGTAGCGGTGCGCTCAAGTTCGAGATCAAAGTCCCAGGATCAGACGCCGCTGTTCCCGCACGCGTGGAAACTAGCAAAAGCACCGGATTGGAGATCCTTGGGTATCCGCAGAACTTTGAGTTCCCAATCGCGTATGGAATTCTCCCGGCCACCTTCGATGGCGCATTCTCACAGACGTTTTGCAATAAGATTGCCAAACTGGTGAAGCTTGCGGCCAGCAACGAATCATTTAAGGAACAGATTGCGCGCATGGTGCGGAGTCAGGGAGCGTTGACCGCAATCATGCCTATTAGCTCGCTGGTTGGGCCGAACTTCGCTGATATTGCGCTTAGAACCGCTCACCAAGCAGGAGGGACCGCGGCGGCGCGGATTGAGAACCCGCTCGAGCTCGACGATGTGACTGCAACCCTTGAGCTAAGCCCGGATGCGATGTCCAATTATCTTGGGGATGTGGAGGAACTCGAGGAGAACGTGAGTAGCTCACTGATTCAACAAGCGGACATCGCCTACCTGACTGGCGAATTCTCGGTGTCGATTGGCGCCAAGGATCTATGGTGTGACTTAGCGTACGGCAAGGCGACACTCCACCTCGCGGTTAGCGGCACCAGTTCTTCCGCTTCGTACAAGGGCACGACATTGCTCAAAGGAGTAGTCCCGGCTGGAAGCTAGTCGCGCGACTCCATATCGCAGGAAATTCGAAGTACCAGCAATCCGATCTTGGGTTTGGTTTGCTGTTCATCAATGCGACGCGTGTATTCTTTTGCGCGAACGCTCACGAGATAGTTGAGGTTAGTGTGAGTATTTCAACTGCCCGCAGCAAACAGGGCGTGTTGGGCATTTTGGCAATCGTTGGGACTACTTCAGTCAGCGCAGCTTCGCTGCCTGCGGGGACCAACGATGCGTTGACATTGGACACATTGAAGCGCGCAAACGCTGCGCTCACCGGACATCCCGCCCAACCCAAGGTATCACTCCTCGCGGAGCGATCTAGTGGCGGGATGCCGTCCAGCGCAGTGCACGTTTTGCCGTTGAAGGCACAAGCCAAACTCGCCCTGCAACGCACCGGCGAACAAGACTGTGACTTGATTGCTTCCGCGCTGACCGGCGTGAACAACGCGATTGACGCTTTGGCAGTGCTTGCACAGGATTTGTTGAATGAGGCCAACCACATCTCCGAGCTCTTCGATGCGTACGCCGAATACTCGCTCGAGCATGTGGCAGAATTGGAGTTGGCGGCCCAGGGAGTTGCGAAGATTATTGCGGCTGAGACGTTCGTTACGGATATTCTGGCTGCATTGTTGATGGAAACTGAGCCTGCGCTCCTCGAGTTCTACCGGGAGGAACTCGTGAAGGCCCAAAATGCTGTCATTGCCGCGCGAAATGACCCAACCTACGCTGCTGCGCTGGCAGTCAAATCGCAAGCCGACGCGCTCATGGACGCCGCGTTGAACGAGTATGACGCGTGGGAGGGACAGTACTCGGTCAAACTGGAGGCGGCGAACGCAGCGCTCGAAGTTGCTCAAACGCTATACGACGACTTGTCCAATATCGAAATCGCTTCGGCTGAAGCTCGCCTGCCGATCTGGGACCCCGACATCCTGTCGTTGCTCACGGAGAACGGCGGCGTTCGAGACGGAATCAGGTTTGTTCCTGCGATGCTCGAAGATCCAAGCTGGTCGATTCAGGACGCTAACTTGCCACGGTTGGCACCGATTCAGATCGAACTATCGGGAACCCATCAGACGCAGCTAGAAGGTGTCGTCCGCGTGCGGCCGCTGCCAGGGCTCAACGAGCGCGCACCTCTTGAGCCATTTCAGGGCCTGAGCGAAAGTGACTATCAAGTCACTTCTTCGACATTTGCCGTCGGTACCATGAAGCGGTCACTGTCTCGGAGTACCAACGCCCTCGTGGTGGACTCTCCACTAGTTCGTGCGAACGTCGTGCTCGGTGCCTATTGCGGGTCGGTGTTCGATGTAGAGAAAGTTACCGCTGCTGAGAATGGTGCGGACACGAGTGCCGCGCTGCGTGTAACCAACTATGAGTTCGTGCCACGGACGCGAGGTTCGAGCGAAACATACTTGGGCAAGCTCGACTACAAAGTGAGAGTGCTCAGCGAGCCAGTCAGGGTTAACTGTTCTCTGGATCTAGCCCGATATGCGACGGTCACAAAAGGTAAGCCGGTTGACGTCGACTGGCTATGGTATGGCTATGACAAGTGGGATTCCACGTTATTGGAGCGACTGAGCCACTTGGGCTTGGTCTGTTCAGTTAGCGATCCCGCTATGGTTCGCGCTCTGGGAGATGACAACGCGGTGCGCGAAAGCTTGAGTTGGGCCGTCTCCGACGTCTTGCAGATCCTCCGTCAGCTCACGTCCAATCCTTTTGGCGCGCACATTTCGCTGTCTGACGTTGAGATTCCGAGCGGAGATCTCTCGTACGCTGGGCAATCGTTCCTGTGTACCAACGACCAGTGTCTGGGGCCTGCGCTGCTTCCACTACTGGTTCAGATCATCAAGAGGACATTCCCACCACGCCTTGCTGGGTACTGCGAGTGGCCCTCCACATCCTGGAAGACCGCGCAGCTTCAGTCGGAACTCGAATTCGTTATGCCGGCAGGGCTCTAGCTAGGTTGGGGGAGCCCACCGCGGTCCGGTCTCGCCAAGTATTCCGGACTTAGACTAGTCCGGCCACAAGTGCCTTCTTTGAACTCGCGAAGGTCGGTACAGCCGATTCGTGACCAAGCGCGCATCCACGATGGTCCGCTTCAGTTAGTATCCCTTTGCGAGGTTGGAACAGTACCGCATCGACGCCAGCAACGACATGAAGCAAGTGTCCACGAAGACCGTCACGGCG
>JBLNFG010000231.1:0-3662 GCA_050263495.1 Myxococcales bacterium
CCGTAGGACCCATCAATTCAATTGAATCGCGCTACTAGCTACGGGCCAAAGGGCGCCAGACACTAGCCTTTCGCAAGAAAAACGAGAATCTTGCGGCGGGTGTTGCAATTTTGGCCGCAGGGCGCATTATCTCTTAGGTGATGCGCTACGGTCGCTGGACGCCCACCCTAGAAGGTAGGAAGGAGGATCGATGAACACAGCCGTGCACCCGAACGACACCTTGAAGTTCTTGCAGTCGATCGCTCCGACGCCTGAACAGGTGCTTAGTGCGGTCGGGTTGGAAGGTGCGCTGCCTGTGAATCCCGCTGACGTGGCGAACCAACTTGGGGTCAACTGCATCGAAGTCCCGGCTGCGGACCTCGCTATGGCCATTGGGCGCCCTTCTGTCGAGGGCGTCAGTCACTACCGGGCGGAGGACGACACCTACTGGATCGTGTACGGCTCGGAATGGCACGAACACGCCAAGCGGTTCACGATTGCGCATGAACTAGGTCACGTGATTTTGCACAAAAGCTACTTACCGTTGGCGCGCAATCGAGCGGTAAATCAGCAGCTCGAAACCGCAGCCAATCGTTTTGCAGCCGGATTACTGATGCCCCAATCGCTCATTCGACGATACATCGCCCTGCCTGCCAGCGAGGTTGCACGGGTTTTCAGGGTATCGCCGAGAGCTGCCGAGATCCGCTTGAGTAATGTCGGCTAACCCGGACGATTCGCAGATCCGCTGGTGCCATTTTCGCACGAAACTGTGGCGTTGGGCTGAGTCGGATCTCCCCGAACGAAAGCGCGGCGAAACCTCCACCGACCTGATTATTTCCCAGTCCGATCGCTTACGGCAACGCACTGGACGGGCTTGCATCTGGATCGCCGTTGCCCTTGGCCTTGCATGGTGTGTGGTGCTCATCCCGCATTGCCATCACTTGATGACCAAGGATGTCGCTTGGAGTGGCGCAAAGGCTGCCTGGTTGGCTGTGTCCGCCCCCCCTGTCGCGCTAATCATCGCGTTACTTGGATTGGCTGAACGCTTCTTCACCCCGACACACCTGTTGCATCCGAGAAAGACCAACAATGACGGCTCGGATGAAATTGCGGCTGCAAGCAAGGCCGGCGTTGACTTCGCTACGCTTGCAAAGCCCGTCGAAGACCTAATCAAGAACGCGTCGAAGTGATTAGTGGGGTCTCGAGATAATTCGTGAAGCGAGCGACGAGATCCAGTTCGCGCTTGAGCACGCGGTGGTGGTTGCGATCCTTCAGCACACTGCCGAGTCCCAACGCCAACAGTGCATCTTCCTTGCTACCAAACCGTTTGAGCGTGGCTTGCAGCACGAATCCGCGGAAGGCATCCGCATAGTCGAGCAACAAGGGCGCCTTGGTGTTCGCTCGACGCTTGACCTCGCGTGCATACTGTCGCGCCGCAGCGCGGATTTGCCGAAGAAGCACGGGATCGCCGGCTCCACTATCGTCCACTGTATCTTCCCTCACGGCGCGCTCGACGTGCGCACGGGCAAGGACGATCGCCTGCGGGTCCCGGCCGCACTCAACCAGACTGTAGGCGTAGGCGCGGCGGATCACGTTGTCGAGCTGACGCAAATTGCCCGGCCAGCTTTGGGCCTGCAAGATCTCCGCAGCCGCTGGCTCGAGCTGCGCTTGCTCGACGACATCCTTGCTTGGCTCACGCTGATTATCCGCACCGGCACAGCGCCGCAGCATGTAGTTGGCCCACGCTGGGATCTCATCGACGCGTTCGCTCAGCTTCGGCACCCGAACGGTGAGGACCGCGATGCGATAGTAGAGATCCTCGCGGAATCGTCCCGCACTCATCGCAGCCCGAAGATCGGCGTTCGTGCCGACGATGAACCGTACGTCTGCCTTGCGATCATCGCCCGTATCTCCCACAGGACGATACACGCGATCTTCGAGCAATCGCAGCAGCCCGGCTTGCTCCTTGAGCGAGAGTTTGTCGATCTCGTCGATGAACAACGTCCCGCCATCGGCGCGTTGAACCGCACCTGGCGTATCCTTCTCGGCACCCGTGAAGGCACCCTTTCTCCACCCGACGAGTTGCGCAAGCTGGAGATCATCGGGACACGCGAGCAGATCTACGGTGACAAACGGCTTGTCACTGCGCGGCGAATGCGCGTGACAATAGCGTGCCAAACGCGACTTTCCGACGCCCGTGGGACCCATGAATAGGATCGTCTCCTCGAGCGCGGCGAACACGCGCAGCAATTCAACGACACTTGCCAACTCGTTGCCGATCACCGGCAAATACTCATCCACACTCGGTCGAATGGCGAGGGGGGCGAGGGGAAGCAAGGCGAGATAGGGAGTCGCGAGATCGACCATGAGTTGCATCACCGGCCCCGCAGCGGCGGCCAGACGATCACCCGTCGCGCTCGAACAACTCATCTCGATCGACACCATTCCGTCGATCAAATTGGCTGGTTTTCGAATTGGCAACACGTGCAAGTAGTTCACGTCGCGCGCATGCAGCCGCTTGCAGGTAGCTCCTGAGTTGAGCGTCGCCGCGACACTTTCGTCGCGTAACAGGCGCGGAGGCCCCCCTTCGAAGACGCGCAGAAGCCGTGACTCGACGTCGATGGACACCGGACAACGTCGCCGCGCCACCCAGCGCCACGCCGTCAGTGATGGCTGTTGCGTCGCGACGGGTTCGGTGGGTGCTGACTCGAATTCCCGCGTCCACAAGCGACGGTAGGTGTCGTCTGGTCGATAGTGGATCGTCGCGCGGAGAACCTGTACTTCGCGTTCGAGGTTCTCCGCCGTCAGCGCTGCAACGATTGCCTCGCGTAGCGCTTCCAGGAGAAAACCACTCGCCGATTCAAAGTCGCGGGCCCCCAACAAACGACCCATCAGTCGTGAGAACTGCCCGACCACACTGTTTGATGAGGTTACCACCATAACGAACCACGACAGCAGTGCGTCCACAACGCCCAAGCTCGGGATCCTGATCCGTCATGGATCCCGAGCAGCGTCGTTTCTGCGTAGGAGAACGGCCCATCCTATGCTGCAATCGTCGTGGGGACAAGCGCCAGTGCTGACGAATAGCGCCGATCGCGGGGTTGATTCCCCGGTGTATTTATGTGACGTGAATGGCGGTCCATATCCCAGAACCTATGGCGATTGAGTCGCCCGATTGGCTACACGGGTGCCATTGACAGTGCGCCAACGTGCGTCAAGTCTCAGGTCCCGTGCTGCCATGCGTCAGTTCGGAGGACTTGCGGTGAACGCGCTCAGCGAGTTTGCTGATGGAGTCCGTCGTGCCTCGGATGAGATCGGTCACGTTCTTGGGAAGGTTTTCGTTCATTTCTCGATGACAATCTTCTAGCGCCCATATCAGGCTCTGCGCCTTTCGGGAAAGGTCCGTTACGGTACTCTTGGGCACGAGGGATACGTCTGGGCAACGCGGTTCGTGGAAGCAGAGTTTCTGGTCGTGCCCCCAGTAGTGGTAAACCGGAACAATAGGTGTGGCTCCCCCCGAACACTCGAATTGATGCAGCTCGCCGATTTTCACATCCCACGCCCCAATTGTTTCATAGGCATTGGGGGTTCCACCGGAAAGCTGAAGCGTTGGCGTCCCGGAGTGCTGGAAGTAGCAGTAATCGGCCTTTCCCCGCCATATCTTAACCTCTACTTCCGTATCC
>JBLNFG010000232.1:0-7202 GCA_050263495.1 Myxococcales bacterium
TGGAGGCGTTACTGCTGATGCGAGGTCAACGAGCCCCGCAGGCCGAGCGCTACCTGTGCGAATGCGGGTGGGTCCCAGCGATTGAGCGAGCGGCCAATGTAATTGGGCCGCCGGTTCGTTAGCTCGCGGCTACTCGCCATTTCCCTACGAAAGCGGAGAGTTCGTCCATCGGTCTAGACACTTACAACAGCCAATGGTACGAGCGGGCCGTCCGCTACGAGTGTACTTCGGCTTCCAGGCCCACACTCCTGGCGGAAACTCAGGCACTGAACGCCACGCGTGTACACCGACGCCATGATCCCAACGACCTCGTTCATGCTCGCCTCTGGCGGAGTTTCGATCGATTTCGATCGCACCGTCCTCGTCCAGATGGCGTTGTTCGTGCTGCTCATGTTGGTACTTGCTCCAACCTTGTTTGGACCGCTGCTGCGCTTATTCGAGGAGCGCGAGCGGCGCACCGAAGGGGCGCGGGCTGAAGCAAGGGAGATGCAAGAAAGGGCCGGTGAGCTGTTGCTCCGGTACCAAACAGAGCTGGGGCGAGTACAGCAAGTCGCTGCAGTTGAACGCGAGCGACTGCGCACCGAAACAATGCGGCTCGAAGCCAAGATCCTGGACGAGGCACGCGCCGCAACGAGTGCCATCGTGGAGCAAGGGCGGACCCACCTGAACGTCGAGAGCGCCAAAATTCGAGCGGAGCTCGACTCGAAAACGCGGCAGATCAGCGCAGAGATTGCCAAGTCCGTCATGGGGCGTGAGGTGCAGCTATGAAATTCCGAGCCTCTTTGGGTTGGTTCGTCGCGGCGACGGCACTGAGCTGCGTAACGGCCAGTGCGCAAGCCGAGTCCGAGCCCTCAGTGCAGCCCCAGGCCGCGCCAGTCGAGCCGGCCGCGGAGCAACAGCCCGCGGCGGTGGCGCAGCCCGTTGACGTGGGCGGAGTGGTAACGGGACACGAGTCGACCCATGAAGACCCAGGCGCCGGTCACGCGAGTGCGTCCCATGCTGCCGGTCATGCCGAAGAACCACCGACATTAGATCAGGTGAACTGGGTATATGGGCTGCTCGGAGAGAGTGACAATCCCGAGCCGAGCCTGCTGTACCGTCCCAAAGGGATGCCCACGCCGTTTCTGGCAACGCTCATCAATTGGGGGATCCTTGTCGGATTGATCGTGACGCTTGCGCGCAAGCAAATTCCCGCCGCGCTTGCCAAGCGCAAAGCGGGAATCGTACAGGGTATGGATGACGCCCAAAAGGCGCGTGACGAGTCCGCGAAGCTCCTCGCAGAGTACGAGGACAAGCTCACCAAGATCGACCGCGACATCGAGCGCGTCAAAGACGAAATGAGACGCGCGGGCGAGCAGGAACGTGAGCGAATCCTCGCAGAGGCCGTGGAACGTCGTAGTCGCATGGAGCGCGACGCCAGGCGACTCATTGAGACCGAACTCGAGACAGCCAAGGAAGAGCTGCGGCTGCAAGTGGTGCAAACGGCTCTCGCGACGGCAAGGAAGAGCATCGAGGGCCAATTGGCAACCGGTGACCAACAACGCCTGTTCGATGAAGCAATGTCGAGTTTGAAGAAGCTTCCTGCTCGGAGTTTGGGAGGACAGGCATGAGCGAGTCGGTTGTTGCCGAACGTTACGCGAAGGCGTTGTTCGAACTGGGAATCGAATCAGGTCAATTGGCCATGCTGACCGATCAGCTCCGAAGCGTGGCTCGTACGTACTCGGACAGCCCCGAGTTGCGCGCCGTCCTCGACGACCCACGTGTTCCCGAAGCGCAGGTACACAGCCTGATCGAGGCTCTGTCTCGACGTTTGGGGTTGAGCCCAGTGGCGAAGAACTCGCTGCTCGTGCTGGTTCAGCGCCGCAGGATTCGGGCCCTGCCGGACATCGTGTCGCGCTTGGTCGAGCTCACGGACGAGCGCACAGGAGTGCTGCGTGCGACGGTCACTAGCGCATCCCCGCTCGTGGAGACGCAGGCACAGCAGCTGAGCCAGGAGCTCGAGCGCCTTACGGGTAAGCGGATCGTTCTGGAACGCCGCACAGACCCCAGCTTGTTGGGTGGGCTCATCGCTCGAATAGGCGATCATGTGGTCGACGCAAGTCTGCGTGGACGCATCGAAGCCATCGGACGACGATTGAGCGAATCCCCGAACTGAAACTCTATCCAGCTTCTTTACCGATTTTCTAGGACCCAATACCACGGCACCACGCAATTGGAGCGATGACTCATGCAGCTTAGTGCGGACGAGATCTCCCAGATCATCAAGCAGCAGATTACGAGCTTTGACCGTTCAGCGCTCGTCACCGAGACGGGCACCGTTCTCACCAGTGGTGATGGTATCGCTCGTGTTCATGGGCTTTCGGGCGTCATGGCGGGCGAACTCGTCGAGTTCGCTGGCAGCATCTTCGGGCTGGTGCTCAATCTCGAGCAAGACAACGTTGGTGTCGCGATCTTAGGTGACGCTACCGGTGTGAAGGAAGGCGACACTGTTAAGCGCACCGGTCGCATTGCGGACGTGCCCGTAGGCGACGCCGTCGCGGGTCGCGTGGTGAATGCCCTCGGACAACCGATTGACGGCAAGGGACCGATCGAGTCGAAGCTGCGAAGACAGATCGAGCTAAAAGCTCCGGGTATCATTGCTCGACAGCCAGTCCGTGAACCATTGCAGACGGGCTTGAAAGCGGTCGACTCCATGATTCCGATCGGACGCGGACAACGCGAGCTGATCATCGGCGACCGCCAAACTGGAAAGACGGCAATTGCCGTCGACACCATCATCAACCAGAAGGGCAAGGGCGTTAACTGCTTCTACGTCGCCATTGGTCAGAAGGCGTCCACGGTGGCCCAGGTCGTCGACAAGCTCACAGCCCACGGCGCGATGGAATACACCACCGTCGTAGTCTCGACCGCGATGGAGGCTGCACCGCTCCAATTCTTGGCGCCGTATGCCGGCGTCACAATGGGCGAATATTTCCGCGATACGGGTCGGCACGCGTTGGTAATCTACGACGATCTATCCAAGCAGGCTGTCGCGTATCGCCAGCTCTCGTTGCTGTTGCGCCGCCCGCCAGGCCGTGAAGCGTATCCGGGTGACGTGTTCTATATCCATTCTCGCTTGCTCGAGCGTGCCGCCAAGATGGCGGAGCGTTGGTTCGTGGTGCAGAAGGGCGCCACCGTGCCCCCTGGAGATCAGAAGTTCCGGGGCGCGGACGGCGCCGTGCACATTGGGCTCGAGGGCAAGCACCTCGCCACGGAAGCAGCCAAGAAACTTGGTGCCGGCTACGAAGCTCAACGCGACCCCTACTCTGGAGGGTCGCTCACTGCGCTTCCAATCATCGAAACCCAGGCTGGTGACGTTTCGGCCTACATTCCAACGAACGTGATCTCGATCACGGACGGGCAGATCTTCCTCGAGAGTGATCTGTTCTATTCTGGCGTTCGTCCGGCCATCAACGTCGGTATTTCGGTTAGCCGCGTGGGCGGCAATGCTCAGGTCAAGGCCATGCGCAAGATCGCCGGGCCGCTACGTCTGGAGTTGGCGCAGTACCGCGAAATGGCGGCGTTTGCCCAGTTCGCGAGCGACCTGGATGCGGCTACGCGCGCTCAGCTCGAGCGCGGCGCACGCCTCACCGAGTTGCTCAAGCAAGATCAATACGTACCGCTGCCCGTCGAGAAGCAGGTCGTGCTCGTGTATGCTGGCACGAAGGGTTACGTCAACAAGCTTCCCGTCGCCAGTTTGCGCGACTACGAGCGCGAGCTCTACCGAACCCTGGACGAGAAATATCCCAACCTCCTGGCGGCAATTCGCGAGAAGCGCGAGCTCACCGACGAGATCGATGCCGAGTTGAAGAAGGTACTCACCGAGTTCAGTTCCAAGTTCATCCAGAGCCGATCCTAGGAACCCGTGGCCAACCTCAAGAGCATTCGCAAGCGCATCAGTACCGTCAAGTCGACGCAAAAGATCACTCGCGCCATGAAGATGGTTGCGGCAGCGCGACTGAATCGCGCTCAGCAGCGCATTGTTGCGATGCGACCGCATGCCATCAAGATCGGTCGCATGCTTGCTGATGTCACCGCGGCTTCGGCAGAGCGCGCCGGCACGGATGGACAAGCTGAGCACCCGTTGCTGGCGCGTCGCGAAGAGAAGAATGTGTTGCTCGTCGTGATTACGAGCGACCGCGGTCAATGCGGAGCATTCAACGCCAACATCAACCGATTTGCCGAGCGCAAGTGGAAGGAACTCACCGAGCAAGGCAAGAACGTGCAGATGGCGGTCATTGGTCGCAAAGGGCGCGACTACCTGACTCGGCGCAATGCACCCATTCTGCATGTATTCACGCACATCTGGGACAAGCTTGGGCCCGAGCAGGCCGAGGTCATTGCGCGCAAGTTGCTCATCCCTTTCGTGAGCGGCAGCGTCGACACGATCGAGCTTGTGTACAACGAGTTCAAGAGTGCCATGACCCAGCGCGTGACCTCCGAGCGGCTGTTCCCATTGCCGGTGGAGATGCCCGTTGCCGGGCCCGAGCTCGAACAGGGAGAACTGACGCACGTCGAGTTCGATTTCGAACCGAGCAAAGAGGCCGTCCTTGAGCAGCTGGTTCCGACTTACGTCGAGATCAGCATCTTGCGCGCTCTGTACGAGTCGATGGCATCGGAACTCGGTGCTCGAATGACGGCCATGGACTCAGCAACGAAGAACGCCAGCGAAGTCATCGACCGTCTAACGCTCCAATACAACCGAGCCCGTCAGGCTGCGATTACCACCGAGCTCATGGAAATTATCGGCGGTGCTAACGCGCTGAAGGAATAACCGTCGGCTGCCGTGCGCAAGTCCGTTCGGCGCTGACTGAGCAATCCGAACGGACGCACCGCTCGGGCCAAACCGATCCTACAACCCGAGCCCGCCACCTAGGCTACTGACCATGGCAAAGCCGACGCGCAGGCAGCGTAAGCAGCTCCGAGAGAAGCGCCCCCGCGTTTCAGGGGCAGCCCCGTCCACGGTGACGCTTGCTCCGCGCAGTCGCGAGTTGGCCTCGAGGGACGAACTAGCGCCAATGGTAGTAGCCGCGCCGAGCCAACCAACATCAGGCAGAAGACAGCTCGGATGGTGGACCAGCTGGCCCCTTTCGATCAAACTCTTGGTTCTCGGGATCTTGGCCCTGATCGCGTTGGGGCTCTATCGCCGTTACGCCGAAGATCGAGCGGGCAGGCAAGGGCTGATGTTGCTGGATGGGTCGGAGGCGGCTGCGTCGCCAGGGAAGGCACTGGCCGAAAGCAAGAAAGTCCACATCGACCCTGCAGGGCCACCTTGAATTCGGCGCCATTCCCGATAGCTTTTCGGCCGACTCATGAACGTCCCTTCGAGTAACGCGAGCAGACGAAAGCTTTGGTGGGGCGCGGTTGTGCTGGCGCTCATTGGGCTCGGGCTGGCAGTTGAGCTAACGCGCATCCACGTTGGCGTTTTGTCCGACCCTAGCCATCGGAGTTTCTGCAACGTCAATGCGACAGTGAACTGCGACGCCGTAGCCGAGAGCAGCTACTCGATGCTCTTGGGCTTGCCGTTGAGCGTTTGGGGAATGTTCGGCTACACCGCTGCGGCGGTGGTTTCTTGGTGGGGGCTGCGTGGCGGAAGGCGTGCGGCCGTTGCTGGCCTTTGGCTCGTCGGTGCAGTGTGCTCGATCGGCGCGCTGGCACTTGCAGCAATTTCAGCCTTCGCGCTCAAGACCTGGTGCCTGTTGTGCATGGCGACCTGGTTAGTCGATTTCGGACTGTTCTCGGTTGCGGCTCTGCTTGCCCGTGGCGAAGGGCTACGACCGTGCTTTGATGAATTTGCTGCTTGGTTGCGCAGCAATCGCGCCGTCACGGCAGGCTGGGTCATCGCGGGTGCAGCTGCGCTGTGGCTCACTTACCAGAGTTACCGTTCCGTTGGTGCAGCACCATCACAGCGAGTGCTCGGCGCGATCCCCGCGCACCTGAATCAAGCGCATGAAGGAACGGACGAGCACGGCCTCCCTTATGTCGGCGCGAAGGCGCCAAAGCTCGTGATCACGGAATTTAGCGATTATCAGTGTCCGCACTGCGCGATGGCACATGAACAGTTGCGCGCATTGGTCTCCGCCTACCCGGAGGCGATCCGCGTGGTGCACCGACACTTTCCGCTCGATAACGACTGCAATCCCGAGATCAAGCAGCTCTTTCACACGCACGCCTGCTATTACGCGCGGCTCGCGATCTGCTCGGCCCTTCTCGGCAAATTCTGGGTCGGCAACGATTACCTCTTCAAGCACGGGCGCGACGAAGACTCAGTGGCCATCGATTCCTTCGCCCGCGCGATCGATGCTCCCCCTGAGACATTGCGCGAATGCCTGAAAAATCGAGCCGACTCAAAGCTCAAACAAGATGTTGAGGCAGGCATCAAGCTCGAGATCGACGGTACTCCGACTTTCGTGATTCGCGGTGAGAAGCACATGGGAGCACTCCCAGCAGACGTGCTGCGCGACTATCCGCTCCCAGCGAGCGCTGAATAGCTCTGCCTGAGTGCTCGCCGTGCGAACCGGCAAGTGCGTCGCAGTCGAGGATGTTGGGACGCGACACCGTGCCCGCGATCAGCGCACGGCGTGCTGATCGCCGCTCAAGATTAAGGTCGAAGGGCAGTCATTGGCTCCGCATGGCTGGAACCTTGACAAAGATCAATTGGGTCGGTTAGTCGCAACGACATCACTTGCTCGCCCACCGAGTTGTGCCACAAGGATAACGCGCGCGACGGGTTGGGCTGTCAGATGCCTTGGCACAAGTGGCACAGCTAGACCTAGAAAGTCGCGAAAAACGCTATTCAGCATTCTGGCATGCAGTGTGCACTAAGCCTCTGCATGCCGGCGTCGCATCCAGTTCCCAAGGGTAAGGGATACAGAGTGGTGTGGCGGAGTCTCGGCTAGTTCGGGTGTGGCAATACGCGTGCTTGCTGGGGCTGGAGTGACGCAGAAACAGACGACCGAGTGACACACGACACTCGGTTGTCTCCTATTTAAGCCTGGCATGGGAGCGGCTGTCCTTGGCGCAATGGGCGCATCGCGGCGTTCCGCTTTGCAGAGACACGCGGCACCACGTCGCGCGCCCACCACGTCGCGCGCCCACCACGTCGCGCGCCCACCACGTCGCGCGCCCACCACGTCGCGCGCCCACCACGTCGCGCGCCCACC
>JBLNFG010000233.1:0-6709 GCA_050263495.1 Myxococcales bacterium
CGGTTTGGTCGCAGGCCAAAAGGAACGAGGCTGGGTTCTGGGCGCAAGAAAGAAACAACGCTAAGGGCGCCGCGCAGTGGGTTCGAAGGACCCTTCGCTTCGATGGACCCACGCCACGGACTCGGCTCTCATGCTCAGCGCACAACAGTTCTACTGCAGCATTTCGAGGTGGCCGTTGCGTGGCCGCGCTCAAACGAGTGTGAACAGCGCCCTTTCGGCCGTGCATTTTTGGGTTAGCCCGTCGCGGAACCGTCGCTTATGGCTCGTGTGGCCCGTCGCGCGGAACCGTCGCTTATGGCTCGCGTGGCCCGTCGCGCGGAAGCGTCGCTTTACGGCTCGCCGCCAGATGGGTGCATTCGATTGACGCGACCGGCGTAGTCGTGGCTGTCGTGCATTTTTAGGTTAGCCCGTCGCGGAACCGTCGCTTACTTCTCGCGTGGCCCGTCGCGCGGAACCGTCGCTTACGGCTCGCGGTAGAAGCGTGGTACGCGGCGTGACACGCTGGTCAATACCTCCCACGGAATCGTGCCGATATGTTCGGCAATTTCCGTGGCCGAGATCGTGTCTGATCCCAAGCGGCCCTTTTGAGGGCCGAGCACGACGCATTCCTCACCGAGCTCCACATTAGAGACGTCAGTGACGTCAATCGTCGTCATGTCCATGCTCACCGTGCCCACGATCGGAACACGTCGGCCCTGGACTAAGACGTGACCGCGATTGGACAGAGAGCGGCTGAGGCCGTCCGCGTATCCCATTGGAATGGTGGCAATGCGACTTGGCCGCTGCGCCGTCCAAGTGGCGCCGTAACCGACGTTCTGTCCCGGTTCCAGCGAACGTAAGGCGACGATTTCGGTGCGGACGCGCATGACCGGCAACAGATCTAGGTCTTGACTCGGGTTCGGCGAGACTCCAAACAACGAAACCCCGGGTCGCACCAGATCGAGATGGTGCGCGGATCCAGAGAAGATCGCAGCACTGTTCGCCGCGTGCCGCACCACGGGTGCATAGCCTGCGCCGGCCAGAAGCGCCGTTGCTTCATCGAACAGAGCGCGCTGGTCGAGCATGGATTGCCGATCGCCGGAGTCAGCGCACGCGAAATGAGTCATGGCACCGAGCAGGCGCACTTGAGGGTGCCGCTGGAGCTCGCGGATGAGACCGGGCATTTCGCGAGGTGCCATCCCTAGCCGGCCCATGCCGGTGTCGATTTTGACGTGGATATCGACTGGCGCGATTGCCCGATAGCTGACTTCCTCGGCCAAGATCTCGACTTGGCTTGGGTCGTGCAGCACGGGAGTCAGACGCTGTTCGATGACTTCGCTGAACGAGCGCGAATAGTTACCGCCAATGATGAGGATCGGGATGGTGATCCCCGCCTGACGCAGTTCAATGCCTTCCTCGACCAACGCCACGCAGACCCCTGCAGCCCCGGCGCGCTCGAGCGTGCGCGCCACTGCCTTGGCTCCGTGACCATAGCCATCGGCCTTGAGCACGGCCCACACCGGCACATCACCCACAGCACGCCGCACGACGTTGAAATTGTGACGAAGGTGGCCCAGGTTGACTTCGGCCCGAGTTGGACGCAAGGCGTCCGCGGGTAGCGCTCGCGCGGGGCGCAATACGCGCGGAAGATCGGCAACAGGCAACGGAGTAACGTGGCTAAAGGACACTTGACCCACCTTTCGCAAACCAGGACTGGTCAGCAATCAACGCAAAGCGGCCGACCTCGAGAACTATCGTCATTGCGGCGCCCAGGACAAATAAATCGGGGCATGAGGCCACTAGCTTTCTGCCTCAAGCTGACCTGATGTCCAGCAAAAGGTGAGTCTCCCTTGGCCTCGAGGCAGCACCTACACTCATATCGCTTTTTTGTGGCTCGGAGGCGGTTCGGCGGGCATGAGCGGCGTTGGTGCTTTCTTTGGCTTTGAATCCTTGAGCCGCTTTCCGGGCGATTTCGGGGATACATCGGGCACCGCTTCGGCGGGTGGCTCCAGATTGTCATCGAGCGGCTCCGTGCCGACTGGTTCGATCGGCTGCTTCTGAAGCACCGGCGGTGGCGGCGCGTGAGCACTCGTGGGAATTGGCGCGGGATCACCAGCGAGCGCGATCACTCCCGCGTCGATCCCATCGGCGAGTTGAAGCGGCAGGCTTGCCCCATTGCCTGAACGGATCGCCTCAACGCGACGTTTGGCGTACTCTAAGCGGTCCTGCGTTTGGCCCTTAGCGGAGTACCGAATCCACTCGCTCCAACAAGCCTGGCGATGCGTCGGTGAGATTTTTTCGTCGAGGTCCAACCGATAGCAATGCTCGAATCGAAGATTGCCCTCGTAGATGAGCTGGACACTGGGTCCACAGGCTGCTGCGCATAACCCAGCTGCTGCCGTGATCACCACGACGTGCATCAGGGGTCGAGTAAACGATCGAATAAGCAATTCGGATTCAGAGTGCCGGCTTTCTTTAGAGACTGCAACCTGCGCTCGCCGCCACTCCTCTTGGCCTAGAATCGCGAGAATTTTCTGTAGGCCGGCCGAGCGTCTCCTCTGGAGACGGGCAGCTTCCCAGCGGTCCCGCCGCTCAAAACGCGTCGGATGGGCTCGGATTGGCGACCTAGGTCGCGCAAGTTGGGACACGCCAGGGCCGCAGACTCGGGGGTTGCCTCAGGCAGTGCTATGGCTCGCTTCGTGTTTACTGGCCTAGTCCAAACCCAGGGACGATTGCTGGCTCGAAGTCCTCGCCAACAGGGCTTTCGACTTGCGGTAGGCCACGATCTGGGTTCCCTCGAGCTGGGCGAATCGATTGCAGTCAACGGCGTTTGCCTGACGGTGACCGCGACTCAGCGTGAACGCTTCGAGGCAGATACCTCGGAAGAGACGATTTCCCGATCGACGTTGGGCAAACTGCCGCTAGGGCAGTCCGTGCATCTGGAGCGAGCACTGCGCGTGAGCGATCGCTTGGGCGGCCATATCGTAGCGGGACACGTCGATGCGGTTGCGCACCTGTTCGAAACGCAATCGGTCGGAGATGCGCTCGAGCTCGTCTTCGAACAGCCTACGGCGCTCGTTCCCTTCATTGCCGAGAAGGGTTCGATTGCAGTCGATGGTGTCTCGCTGACCATCAACCGTGCCTCCGCCTCGAGCTTCAGCGTCATGGTGGTGCCCCACACGCAGCGATCGACTCGCCTTGGGTCTTTACGGCGCGGCGACAGCGTCAATCTCGAGGTCGACGTTTTGGCGCGCTACATCGTCCATTTCGCCCGAGTGGGCGCGGCCGCGCTCGACCCCAATTCGGCCGAAGACACCGATCGCGACGCATCGCTACGCCGAACCTTGGCACGCGCGGGCTTGGTATGAACTCACTCGTCCTCGCTCCAGCGACGATTCTCGAGCCCTCGACCGCGGCTATGAATTGCGCGTCTTGCGGCTTGCTATCTCGAGACTTACGCGGATCTCGCCGCGTGATACCGCTAGAACCTCCGCCGCAGGGAGGGGGTTCGTACGTCGTGAGCGCTCGCGCAACAAGCTCGACGCGCACGTCCACCCAATGATGGTTCTGTGACTGACCTTATTCCAGTTTCCCGCGCACCAGATCTCCACGACATGCCTCGCACTAAACAACATCCGCCCGAAACCGCTCGCTCACTCGACATCGACCCAGGGAGTTTGGGCCGAGTTCAGAACGCCATCGATCAGATCCGTCAAGGTCGAATGGTCATTCTGGTCGACGATGAGGACCGTGAGAATGAAGGCGATCTGTGCATCGCCGCCGATTGTGTGACCGCGGAGTGCATCAACTTCATGGCGACGCATGGACGCGGCCTGATTTGCCTCACGCTTACCGAGCATCAGGTGGACCAGCTTGAGCTGCCGATGATGCAGCAACCGGATCGCCCAGGGCCGCCTCTCGGTACGGCATTTACGGTGAGCATCGAGGCGAGGCGAGGCGTTAGCACCGGCATCAGTGCCGCCGATCGCGCGCATACCATTCGCACTGCTGCTCACCCGCGCGCGACGCCCGAGGACTTGGTAGTGCCGGGGCATGTGCACCCGCTGCGTGCGCGTGACGGTGGCGTTCTCGTTCGAGCTGGGCAAACCGAAGGGTCCGTCGATTTGGCCCGCCTCGCTGGGTTGAGCCCGGCCGGCGTAATCTGCGAGATCATGAACGAGGATGGCACCATGGCGCGCATGCCCGATCTCGAGCACTTCGCGCAGCAACATGGGTTGATGATCGTGGCAATCGCCGATCTCATCCGCTACCGACTGCAAATGGAGCGGCTGGTTGCACGCTTGGCATCCGACACGTTAGTGCTGGATCACTCGCAAAAGCCGTGGTTGTGCCACGTGTACGAGGATCAGATCCATCACGTCCAGTTTCTGGCCCTTGCCCACGGCCACGTCGAGACCGACGACGCAGTGCTCTGTCGCATGCACGCAGGGTCGACGTTGGCGGACGTCTTTTGCTCGACCAAGAGTGAGGGACGTCGCAATCTTTACGAGGCCGTGGAGGCCATCGAGAAGGTTGGGTGCGGAGTCATCGTTTACCTCCCGCCGCACGGCAATCTGCTCGAAGAGCTCGCGGCCGTCACGGGTCAGGTACGCGCCGTCGACGCACCCCGCCCGGTGCACGCGTCGTCTAGCGGCACACTCCGCGACTATGGTCTGGGCGCGCAGGTTCTTCGCGACCTCGGTATCCGCAAACTGCGGCTGTTGACCAACAATCCGAAGAAGATTGCGGGCATTCAAGGCTTCGGGCTAGAAGTGGTCGAGAGCGTGCCGCTGGTGTCCATGAGTGAGCGGGGCTAACGTAAGCCGCTTGCACGGATTCGCGGCATCTTGATGCCAACCCTCAACGAATGGACGAAGTGCCACTTCCACCCCGCCGATCGGCAGGATAAGGACACGAGAGAACATGAGAGAGAACCCTATCATCGCTGACTCTGCGAGTATCAACGGCTCTTTGGTCGTGCCTGAGGGCGCGCGCTTCGCGTTGGTTGCGGCGCGGTTCAACACTTTCATCGTTGAGCGACTAGTCGAGGGAGCATTCGATGCGTTGACCCGACATGGCTGCGCCGCCAAAGACATTACGGTCGTACGTGTCCCTGGCTCCTGGGAGATTCCGGTCGTGTGCAGTCGGCTGGCGCGCTCCAAACAGTTCGACGGAATCGTGGCGCTCGGCGCCGTGATTCGCGGCGGCACACCACATTTCGAGTATGTCGCTGCTGAGGTTACCAAAGGCATTGCAGCAATCATGCTCGAGACCCAAGTGCCCGTCGGGTTCGGCGTGCTCACGACCGACAGCATCGAACAGGCAATCGAGCGCGCCGGCACTAAAGCTGGAAATAAGGGCTTTGACGCCGCAATGGCAGTGGTCGAAATGGTTTCACTCGGGCGCGCCCTGGGTGGCGCCGGATACTGAGAATTCACGTCATGGGAGCAAGAACCACCGCGCGCGAGTCGGCGCTGCAAATGTTGTTTGCGATTGACGCTACCGAAGCCGATGTCGACGACGTCATTCGGGACTACTGGCGCGAAACGCCTGGCGACGCCGAGGGACGTGCCTTCGCCGACGCTTTGGTGCGGGGCGTGGTCCGATCACTCTCGGAGATCGACCGACTGATCACGACCGCGAGCGCCCACTGGCGCGTAGAACGCATGACGCGTGTGGACCGAAATGTGCTGCGCGTGGGAGCCTACGAGCTCGCGCGTTGCCCCGAGGTTCCGCGTCCGGTTGCGATTGACGAGGCCGTTGAGCTTGCCAAACGCTTTGGAACTGAGGAGAGCAGCAGCTTCGTCAACGGCGTGTTGGACCGAATTGCCGAAGACTGCGGCCGTCCCAACGACGGGCAGGCATCGTAAGTGGAATTGCGGTTCATTCTCCCCGTATTGCGCCGGCTCGACCTCGCCGGGACCGAAGTCCTCGTCGCAAGTCTCACCGAGAACGAACGTCCAATCCGCGGGCTCTCAGGCTTACTCGATTGGAGGCTGAGGGGGCACATCTCGAGACTCCTGCTCGAGGGCTTCGCGACGGGTCGGCTCGGCGAGGTGTTGTTGATCCCGGGGAAGCCCAAGCTGCCGTTCGACAAGATCATCCTATTCGGGTTGGGTGACACCAAGGAATTTGGCGACCGCATCTATCGTGTACTGGTCGAACGCATCCTGAATACGCTCGAAGGCCTCAAGGCGCGATCGGCCGTGGTGGAGTTGCCGGGTCGACATTTGGATGCAATTCGTCCGGATGAAGCCGCAAGCATTCTGCTCGAGCTTGCATCCGATCGAAAAGATCACGACCTCTGGACGCTCGTAGAGCCGCTGGAAGCCCAGCAACTCGTGACCCAGCAGGTCATCATGGACCGCAAACGGGCCCGCAAATAGGGTTTCGGCGCATGAGAACACTGGTCACCGGAGCTGCTGGCTTTATCGGATCGAGCGTCGCGGATCGATTGTTGCGGCTTGGGCACGACGTTACGGGTTTGGACAATTTCGACCCGTACTACGATCCCGGGCAGAAGCGTCGCAATATCGTCGCGGCCCAAGCGAACGCGCGGTATCGGTTCATCGAAGCCGACGTACGTGCTTCAGAGCAGCTCGCGGACGTCTTTGACCAGGCCAAGCCGGACGTCGTAATCCACCTTGCAGCCCGTGCTGGAGTGCGCGCGAGCGTGGTCGATCCGTTAGTGTATACCGAGGTCAACGAGCTGGGCGGCTTGCGCGTGCTC
>JBLNFG010000234.1:0-11433 GCA_050263495.1 Myxococcales bacterium
GAACCCAGGCGCTCGAGCACCGAGCTCTTGCAGTCCCCTTCACCCGCTTCGTTAGGGGCGCAGTAGAACTGGTAGGTGAGCTCCGTTGTGGAGCTCGTGAGAGCAGCCCACTTGAGCTCCAGCGCCTGATCGGCGGAGATGAGCTGCTTGATGTCGGGCGCAGTCGGGCCACTCAGCAAGAAGTACATTCCTTGTGTGGTGTTGGTGGCAACTTTTCCCTCAGTGTTGATCAAGAGGAAGTAGACGGTAATGTTCAAGCGCGCGTTCTGAGTGAATGGCTGATCGCAGCTTTCAGTGAGCGGGCGCTGATTGCCAGCAAACTGGCTTGGCACCCCGATTCCAAGGAGCAACGATGGGGCGATTTCGACGGTCGCAACCCCATTCGAGACAGTGATGCTATCCTCAAGCTGCCAGCAGGCTCGAGTGAGAGCAGCGGTCGAAGAAGTGTACTCTGCTGCGCAATCCGCAGAGCGCCCGGCCCACGCCTGCAAAACTTGTGAGTTATCGTACCCGGTCACAGTCAAGTTGAATTGCAGCTTCAGCTTCTTGCTCCGGCAGTCAGCGCCAGTGATCGTCAATGCAACTGTCTGATCCGTGCCCGAGCTCACAGTACGCCCAGTGTCGTCATCGATACGCTTCACCGGGTAGTCCTTCGACATGGCCAAGGTCGCTTGTGCGCTTGCCGTGCGCGGCCAGGTCGTGATTGCGACGACCCAAACCAACAAAATCAGAAGCCAATGCCTCGACCCGACGATCATGGTGCGCCTTTCCCAGCACAGACTGTGCCAATCGGCAAGCTGACTTTTCTCTGCCGGTACATGAACTCATCAGAACCTATCCCAATAGGGGTTGCGACTCGACATGAAAGGTGTCCGGAAGGCGGCATTCCAGGCTCGGACAACGCCCGGACCAAGTAGCGCCATTCATCGAATGCAGGGTCGCTCGCACTAGCCGCTAAGCGGCCGATCGCGCCACTTTCCTCGTTGCTTTGGGCTTGCGACCAACCCCCAAACTCCCTCGCGAATTGCTGGCATCCTCGTCTCAGAACCTGCCGGGTACTCGCCCGATGCCCGTGCCTGCAAGAGTCGGGAATTGAGGCGTGTCTCGTCACATGCTCGAAAGTCTCAAGGGACGCACTGAGAGCCGTCAGCAAGAGCCGGAATTGTCTCGTCACATGGGGCACCCCCGTTATGCGCTGCGCACGCCGCTTTGCGTGGACAGCTGGAGTCGGTGCTGACCAACGACCGGGGTTGAGGTGGGCGCGTGGTCGCATCGGTGGCGCACTCGGGCCGTTCAGAAGAGGCTCACCAAGCGACGGAGTGGCAGATAAACGACTCATCCGTGCCAATCTGTCAGTTGGAATCGCCAAGGAGGCGTCGGTCCCAGTTCGACGACAGCCCTGTCGGCCACAACGACTGCAACTGTAGTCCAGCCGCCAGCGTCCTCGCCTGCAGCCCACTCGACTATGAGCCGCAACGTCGCCGACAGTCCGTCGACTAAAGCCCCGTCGCCGACAGTCCGTCGATGCAAACCCAGTCGACTAAAGCCGTACGTCGACGTGCGTTTGGACGCGCAGGCCGTCAAGCCAGCGTCGGCGTGCTTTGGCCATCTTCTCGGAGTAGACGCGCTCGGTGAGTTCGGCGCGGGCTTCCTCGAACTCTGGCAGCTGCGATTCATCGCGCTTGTCCAACCGCAGAATGATGAGTCGGTCCGCAATGCGAATGGGAGAAGAGACTTCTCCGACCTGCAGCCGTAGCGCGACTCGGTCCGCCATTGCGGGCAGTTTTCCCGGTTGCAAACGGCCGAGACTGCCGCCTTGCGCTCGCGTCGTGGGATCGATGGAGTACTGACGCGCGAGTGTCTGGAACGACTCTCCGGATTTTGCCCGTTGTGTCACCGTTTCGGCGAGGCGGCTGCCGTCAACCGTGGAAGCGTCCATCACGATCCACGAGACCTCGAAGCCGAGCTTTTTTCGCTCTTCCATCACGTACGTCAAATAGGCCGCTCGCAGATCCTCGTCGCGGACGCGAACCCGCCCTTGCACGCGCAGGCTCAAGAGTCGTGCTTCGAGCAGTTGTCGCCGCAACTCGTCGCGATACTGACCGTCTTTCATGCCACTCGAGCGCGCTTCTTCGAGCAAGCGCTCGACCGTGACGTTATTCTGCTTGGCCACTCGCTCGAGCGCTGTCGTCACATCCTGATCCGAGATGACAATCTTGGCTTTGCGCGCCGCCCGAGCGATCAGCTCCTCGTCCACTAGCTGCTGTATTAGCTGCTTATTTAGCTGCGTAATGGCCGCCGCGCGATGCGACTCCGAGGGGAGCTCTTTGGCTCGCGCCATGTACGGCGTAGCGCGATACCGCAACTCGCTCATGAGCACGGCGCGATCTCCCACCACCGCGACGATGCGCTCAACAACAGTAGCCGTGCCATTGGCTGGCAGTAGGCACGCTACAGTGAGCGCCAGACCCGAGACCACGCGACGCAGCAGTGGTCGGAGGCGAAGGTTCGATCCGCTGGAGGGGGCATTCATTAGGCGCGTCACGGCGCCTCCATTAGCATACGAGACGCATCACACATCATCTGGCTTCCGGCATTTCACCCGGCCGGTGTGCAACCGGGGCGTGATTAGCGTGACCGGTTGAACGCGCCCGGCAACCTCGTGCGGCGGATCCAGTCCCACCCCGAGCGCCCCAGCCTACGTAAGCTCGAGGAACCAAGGACAAACTCCAAGCCCAAAAGCAGACACAAGGCGAGGGTTAAGGGCCTCGAGAGCTCGAGCCGGCCCGCGGCTTGGCGGATATTGGGGGAGGTGTCGGCCGGCCATGGTCGGGGTGACTCGAGTACCTCTTCCGGAGGCAATAGCGCGAACCGGTCCTCGTTCGTGCCATCGAGCCACAGACGGTAACGTCCAACCTTGGTCGGCACGACGACGCGCGTCTCGGTGCCCGCTGGCCCGGTTTCGCGCACCTGCAGCGGCCCTTCCGGTCCCTCTGCGCGCAGGTTGGTCTGCTTTGGAAAGTGCCAGGCATTGCCCGCTAACACCACCTTATTCGCGCCTCGACGCTCCGTCTCCGAGAGAATGTTGGCCAACACCGCGACGAATCCGGTGCGCAAAGCGAGATCACTCTTTTCGACCGACGTGGGCAAGCCGAACGTCGATACCAAACCGCGGCCTACGACGCGCTCAATCCAGAATGGCTTCTGATCCGACCAACGACCTTTAACGACCACCCGACTGTCGTGCGACTCGTCGAAGACAAGCCGCCCTCGCGGAGAAAGCTCCGCGAAACTCGCCGCGACCGACGAAAGCGTCGAGAAACTCTTGGGGTCGAGGCCGTCGGGCGCCGACGCTTCCCAAACTGCGCGACCCTCGATGAACGGAAGCAAGAGACTGCCGAGCTGTGCCAAATTGGCGGCTTCGCCCAGAAACGCGACGGCCACTCCTCCACGTTGTACGTACTCAGTGATCGCCGTACGCGCCTCCGCCGAAATCAGCGGCGGATTATCCAATAACAAGAGGTCGACGTTGGCGAGCTCCTGCGCCAGTTCGGGGACCATCGGCAACGGCCGGACCCGAATCCGTCCATCCAACGCCAAGAGGGCTTGTTCGAGCAGGGGCGCGGCGCCAGCTTTGCCGCCGCTCTCGGCGGGATCCGCGTAGATTGCCACGGTGGGTCCCGCCGTTCCGTCCACTACTGGCACGCGGTCGTCGTGCGAGTTGTCGTCGCTGCCAAGGAGCTTCACGTAGGATGCCGAGGCCACGCCGGGATCTTCGATGACCTGCGACTCGCGTCCAGGATGGACCGCGACCGACTTTTCCCGGACGACGTGATTCGGCTGGGCCTCACGGAACAGCTGCAGTCGTCGTTCCAATTTGGGATGGGTATTGGAGCATGCGATCTCCACGGTGATGTGTCCGCCCGATCGGAGTGCCGACAAGATCGCGCAGTCTCGCATGGGTTGCCACAGTTCGGGCAGCAGCGGCAGCACTCGTTTCGAGGGCGACGGTGGTAGTTCCGTAGCAAGGTCGCTCAAGACCAGGACTTGTTTGTCCACTTGTGGGTGCCGATCCAACGCCGACTCGGCCAGTGCGATGGCTGCTGCCAGATCGGTTGGGCGATCGCTTTCGACGACATCCCGAATCTGCTGGCGCAAGAGCGAACCATTCGAGGTTGGAAGCAGATGCATGCGCGCCGGCTTGCCTGCGAGGACGAGCCCGATGCTGTCCCCTTCCTTCAATTGGCTTGATAGCTCGAGCGCAACGCTCTTGGCGCGCTCGAGGCGACTCCTACTGTCCAGGCGGCTTCGCATGCTCGCCGAATCATCGAGCACAATCACCGCAGCAATCGACGCACCCCGGTCGCGCAGCAAGACGGCGCGATCACAGCGCACCAACGGGATTGCACCCAGCAACGCCAGGGTGATCAGGATGAGAACGCGACTGGCGAGCAGGGCACGATCTTGAAAACGGCTGCGGCGCTTGGCCACGTGTTCGCGCGCCGGGATCAGTCGGGCCGCAGGGAATGGGATCGGCGAGGCGCCACCGCGACGCAGCAGATGGGCCCAAAGTGGGATCGTCGCCAACAATCCGATCAGCAACGCTGCGGTGAATACGAATGTCACCGCCGCCTCGCAGCAGAGAGATCGACCACCGCACGCACAGCTTCGATTGGGTTTTCGCTCGTGTTCACGGTAAGCAGCCGACCGCCCCTTTGTGCCAGCACCGTGCGAATGGATTCCGATTGGTTGCGCAGCGCTTCCAGATACGCTGCCTGGGCCATCGACGCGTCGGTTTCCACTTCGAGTCCGCCCTCCAGGCTAACGAAGCGCGATGCACCTCGAAAGGGGAACTCCATCTCTGCCGCGTCGAGAACACGGACCACGACCAACGATCGACGCTCTCCCGATAGCTCGCTCAAACGTTCAACCGCACCCTCGGGGAGGTCGATCAAATCGGATAACACGATGACAATCGTCCCGCGGCGCGCGTAGCGCGTGACTGGCGCCAGTGCCCGTTCGAAACGTTGGGCGCTGAGCGCCTCATGACTGCCCGGGCGGGTAGATTCCAACGCTTCTACTACGCGCTCGAAGGCCTCTCGCCCACGCATTCCGGGAAGCCAGCGCGCGTTCTCTCCACCGATCCAATCGAGCGCCACGGGATCTCCCCCCGCCAGCGCAATGCGCGTTAGCGCCGCCGCGATGGTTGCGGCGTAGGACCACTTGGACACGCTGGAGCCGGGACCTCGGTAATCCATCGACGCTGTTGCATCCATCACCAGATAGAGCAGACGTTCCGTATCCGTCTCGAACTCGCGTACCAGTAGCTTGCCGTGACGCATCAGCGCATGGCGATCGAGCCAACGCAGATCGTCTCCGGG
This sequence comes from Myxococcales bacterium, assembly GCA_050263495.1. Classification (GTDB taxonomy): domain Bacteria; phylum Myxococcota_A; class Polyangia; order Polyangiales; family Polyangiaceae; genus FEN-1139. The sequence goes on from JBLNFG010000234.1 coordinate 5,382, forward strand.
AACGTAGTTGCGCCTCCCCGCGAATTCCACGCCCACTCCGCGGCGAGCGCTGCGGTGGATGCCAATGTAGAGGCCGTCCGCGATTGCATTGGCGCGGAGCCGAAGCGTACCCAGTTGGTTCCAGTCGAAGTCGCGGGAGACCTGATGCTGTGCGCCCATTAGTGCGGCTACCTACCCAGGCTGCTCATCACGAACCCCATTGCCAACCCCAACAGCAACGCTAAGCAACCGATGATCACCCACAGACGGGAAACTGGGCGCGGATTGGCGGACTCGGGTTGCGAACCCCCGCCCTCCGTCGTTGTGATAGTGGCGGCAGGGAGATGATGATCTGACGTATTGCCGGTCATAGGCAACGCCGAGGGTAGCAGAATGGCGGTTCAAGTCACCGAATCGCACTCGAACCGTGACTTGCCCCAGCAATTCCGTCAGATTGGTGGCTCGTAGACGAAGTTACGGGTCGCCGACGCATCCGCAGGGATGAGGAGAACACGTACGTCGCAGGGAGAATGCCCGAAAAGCGCTCTCTTACTCGCGCCGTTGCTGACATGCGATATCGACTGCAAGGGCTTGGCTCATCAGACGATCCGGACAGCCACGATGGCTGAGCCGAGCCGCGTGCGCCGCGCCATGGTTTCGTGGATGACGTACGTGGCGAAGACGTCGTTTGGTTGAGCCGAACTAGCAATCGGAATGTGCACGATCGCCTGGCGCAACATTCGAGGCGCGAGCGACATCGAGTGAACGGTGGCTGGTGCATCGGTGGCAAGCTGGTCCGCCTGGCTATTCGAGAGCAAGCCGGTGTTGCCAAGACGCGCCGGCAGCGAATTGGACGATCCGGGCTCTGGTGCGACCACACATTCAATCCCCTCGACCAACATTGCATTGGCAATAGCACACGAACCGACGACGGGTGCTGTGCCGCCACAGTGCATCCCTTGCAGCAGTGTCGACACCTGCGTTGCATCCAGATTCGGTTCGACGCGCACCCGTGTTGTCAACGTCGAGTTCAGGTTATGCCCGACACCGAACGCGAATTTGACGATACTCGTGCCCTGAGCCACATTGACCAGGTAGAGGTTTTGTTGCGCATTGAGTCGAAAGTTCGCGTCCCAATTATCCGGATAGTATTCGCCCGCGTAATCAGGGAAGATCGGATCAACCTGCGCCTGCACGAACAAGCAGCCATACGCCGACTGCAGCGCGCCGAGCGAGGCGGGCGTGGGCGTCCAGACTAGTTGCTTAATCGCAGTGGAATTCGCCGGAACTGGGATGATCGCGGGCATTGCCAATTCGGCCGCGATGTCGCGGCGGAAGGCCACCGGTGCACCAAGATTCGGGTCGGACCAGTAGAGGTGCGCCTGTACCGAATCCGACGTGTCTCCATTATTGTGCACTTGGATGTCGATGGCCGTGCCCGCTCCAATCGCCACCTTGCCCGCTCCGTCGTAGAAGACGTGCAGGTCGTCGTTTGCCGTGAAGTTGTTGTGATTGAAACAGATATTCGGGCTCATGGGTGTTTACCTCGGAACTGTTGTTGGAATGCGAAGGGTTCGAATGCTGATTTGGTCTGGGCGGCGTAGCGACGACGCGTTGCGCGGCTAATCTCGACGCTTAGCGGCGCGGGGGCGGCACATTCGCCGCCAGAACGTCGGTGAAGCCTGGCTCGGCGCGTGCCGGCATCTGCCAGCGCGTGATCGCGACGGCTCCGCCGAGCATCCGTCGACGATCGGGACGCAAGGTGTGCAGTCGGGAGAACGACATAAACATTTTCGGTGTTTTCGACAGGTATCAGTGGTCAAGTGTTAGCCCGATGCAGCCCCTCGGGCGCCGTTGTTGAATCGACGTTGCGAAGTTATCTAGGAGCGAGCGAGACGTGTGCACGAATCCGTTGCTGCGACGACCAAACAAACACGGTCCAGATCTCTTTCAATAGCTCAGCGCTGGCACCTGGCACCTGAACGCCCGTTTGATTTGCTGGGTTCGCGTCAGGTGTGCGCCGCGTGACCAACAATGCAAAGACCAATGGATCACGGGTTCATTGTGCAACGATCAAGTAGAAATTCGGATCCGGAATATTCGGAATGTCCATGGTCGCTGGGGCACTCGTGGGGAGTGCCTGATAGGCGTAACTGATGTAGCGTGTGTTGCCGGACTTAGTCGTGGGATTATTGTAGGCATACATGGCCGTTTCGTTGGTCACGACGAGCAGCCAATAATAGTTCCCTGGGAGTAGATCGACCTGCTCGGTTTCGAATTCCGCGCCCCCAGGACCCATCTGCAACGACGACTGCCCCCCAGCGAGGAGCTTGCCAGGTGTGTTCAGCGCGTCTTCGTAAACCCCAGCGTACGCCTGCACGTTGAAGGCGTTCGCGTTCAAAGCGATTCCAAACCCGATGAGCACGCTCGGTGCTTCGACCTTGATGCGCTCGCCGATTAGGTAGTTCTTCGCGACATTGAAATAGCCTTGGCCCGGGCCCGTATTGCCGTCACGGACTTTGTGGTCAAGGCAGCCTTCGTTGCGGCAAACGAGCAAACTGCACGCGTTATTGCAGCGGCCGCAATGACTCGGGTTGCGGGCAGCGCTCGTCTCACATCCGGGTGCGCTGCTGCAGTCTGCAAAGCCCGCTGCGCAAGCCTTGGCAACGCATTGCCCTTGTTGGCAACTCCATTCGGCGTTGCCTCCGGAGCAGGCAGTTGTGCAGGATCCACAGTGGTCCACGGAGGATTGGATGTTCGTCTCGCAGCCGAGAACCGCGCCGTCACAGTCCCGATAGTCTGGCTCGCACGCGAGCACCTTGCAGCTGCCCCCCGCGCATTCCCAGCTGGCGTTTCCCCCTGCGCACGCGGGCGAGCAGGTTGGGGCAGTTGGAGTAGTATTCGAGCCACCGACTCCGGTACTCGGGCTCGACGTGACGCCACCGGTGCTCGATGTGCCGCCCGACGTGACGCCACTGGTGCTCGCGCCACCCGAGGTGCTACCACCTGTGCTCGATGTGCCACCCGACGCGATGACCCCAGCTGTGCTCGACGTGCCGCCAGACGTGACGCCGCCACTCGCGCTCGTCACACTCGATGCGATTCCGCCACCGGTGTTCGACGTGCCACCCGATGGAATAGCGCCTGTGCTCGTCCCACCTAATGTGACACCACCGGTGCTCAACATGCCACCCGACGGGAAAGTGCCATCGGTGTTCGACGTACCGCCGGACGTGATGACGTCCCCGGTGTTCGTGCTACCCGACGTAACGCCACCGGTGCTCAAGGTGCCACCCGAAGTGATGTGCTGCAAATAGTCGTCCGTTGAGCTGCCCCCGCCGCCTTGCAGATTTTGCGCTGTTGTGCTCGCACACGGGCATTGCGGTTCCGCACTGCACAAGCACGCCGCAGTACCGCCGCCGCCCTGCACTGAACTGGTTCGCGTAATGGTGGCGGCTGACGAGTACTGCAAGACACTCGAGCCCGCCGCTCCGCCCAGGATGTCACTGCGTCTGATAGCGTTATCGTTGCCTCCGCAGCCACAGAGGAGCGCCGCTCCAAATGCCAGGACATGACACGCGTCGGTGAACTCGTTGCCTCGTCGATTTCTCTTCATGCTCAACATCACTGCCACCCTCCCTCGAGCTTGAGTGCCGCAAACGTCGGACTAGACGTGGCGCGGATCCGTAACACCATACCGTGTGCGCTGCCGCTGCTGGGTGCGGCCAAGAATAGCGTTGCTCCCGTAGCTAATGCGACCCCGCCTGCCACGAACCTCCAGCGCGCCCAATCTCGATGGTCTAGCGCTTGCTGATTCAGATCAAAGCCATAGTCATCGTAGATATCCGTCCCGGGCGCTCGATGCTGGTTTGCCTTGTCATCGAGTGCACGCGAGCGCAGGGCAAAGTAGGTTCCGAGCCCGAACCCTACGGCCCCCAGAGCCCCGACTCCAATTCCAACCCACTGCTGTGTTCCCAACCGATTCCCTTGCGTATCAATGGGAGCCGTGTGATGCGTGCGGCTTCCCGGAGGCGGGTCCGCATAACGGACTTGCTCACGCACTTGCGCGGCGGGTCGCAGCATAGGTACTTCGAAGACGATCTGGGCTCCGTCGGGCGGCACCTCGACAGAAGCCGTGTACGGCAGGTGGTGAAGCGCACTGGCTGCGATTTGGTGTGTACCGGGATCGACCGGAACTCCCACGTTCCACGCCGCTTGTCCCAGCGCCACTCCGTCGCGCATTACGGTCAAGCCCGGCGCGTGCTGGGCAGGCACGCGTAGCACGAGCCTGCTTAGCCGCGGTTCGAGTGCGTCTGCTCGGCTCTTTGCGATTCCTTCACGTTCCAGTTGCCGAGCATTGCGCGCTGCTGACGCAGCTACGCGATAGGTTGACCACGCGCTCGCCGTTTTACCGACGCGCTCGTAACAGAGTGCCAGGTACATGAGTGTTCCAACGCCGGGATCGAGCCGTTGGCTTTCCTCCAGCCTTGGGCAGGCCGCCGCATCTTGTGCCGCGTCCATCAGGTTCCGCGCCTGTTGGAACAGCGCTTCTGCGGCCACGGGATCACGTCGCTCCCCAGCGGCGTGTGCGGACTCGCTCGCGAGTAATAGTGCCAAGGCGAGGTGTCGCTTTGCGATCATAGTCGTCCTCCCCAATCGGGTGTGGCGCCGTGCGCCGTTGCGGCCCCAGGTTTCGTGTTGCTGGACGCGACTTCGCGCGGCGTCGGTACCAAAGGCGCAGAGGTCCCGACGGGCGCGCTGGCAATAGACGGTACTGAGGCTCCCGGGCGAGGGCGGTTTACCTTTGCGCTGAGCGGCTGCGGCGATGAACGGGGGGGCACATCGTTTGATGGTGTTGCCGCCGTTGGCAAGACGAGTGTTGCCGCCGTTGGCAAGACGAGCATTCCCGCGTCCGGCGCAAGCGTGTTTGCCGAAGCCGCATCCGAGACATTGTTCGGTGCGGCCGTTGCGGATGCGGCCCGCGCCCGTGAGGTAGTCACGTCCAGGTCCATTGCTCCTCGCCAAGAAAATCCTAGTGCAACTGCCGCGACCAACGCCGCCACGACCCCAGCTCCGACCGCTAATTTGCGCTTCACGGAACCGTGTCGCACCATTGACAGGTTCGGATCACTTCCCGAAAGCCACGTGTCCGGCGTGACCGTTCCGAGCTTCTGCGGTTGACTTGAACTCGCACTGCTGTGCAGCCGCAGTGGCGTCTGCGCCAACACCGCCGAATCGACGGGCGAGCTCGAGATGGTTGTCGGTGTACCTCCAGAGAAGTGCCTGATTCGGCTAATCGCGTCTGAAGTATTCGAGCCCCCAAATGGAGCAAGCGCGAGCGCAAAGTCCAGAACGCTTTGGTAGCGTCGCGCCGGTTCCTTTTGCAGACACTCCGCTATCACGGCATCCAACGTCACGGGAAGATCGGTGCGAGCTGCGCAAAGGCTAGGCGTAGGGTCTGATGCCACCCGCATGCAAATAGCGCTCATGGTCTCGGCTTCCCAAATGTGGCGACCGGTCAGAAGCTCCCACAAGATGGTTCCTAGTGCCCAAATATCGGAACGCTCATCCGCCGCTCGTGCCGAGCGCATCTGCTCTGGCGGCATATACAGAGGAGAGCCCATGACCACGGCCGTGTTGGTCATGCTGCCCGGGGTATTGGCGAAGGCTTGATCACTTGTCGACCATTTCGAGATTCCAAAATCAAGAACCTTGATCTGCTTCTGTCCGAACGGGTCGAGTGTAAGGAACAGATTGGCAGGTTTGAGATCGCGGTGCACGATGCCTAGTGAGTGTGCATCTGCAACGGCTTCACAAGTCTGCAACAGATAATCGACGGCCTCCTGCAGTGCCAACGGCCCACGTTCTTCAAGAACCTGCGAGAGGTCTTTGCCGTTGAGGTATTCCATGACGAGGTACGGCATGCCGGAGCTCAACCGCCCTACGTCGAGCACCCTTGCCGCGTGAGTACTGCGGAGTCGCGCCGCGGCTTGCCCCTCGCGCATGAACCGCGTCATCGCCTCGGCGCTTTCAGCCACTTCCTTGTGCAGGATCTTGATGGCCACTTGCTGGC
>JBLNFG010000235.1:0-7698 GCA_050263495.1 Myxococcales bacterium
GACACCAGCGGGACAGCTACATGGTCGGAGCGCTCGCACGATTCAAGCTTAGCCACGACTTGCTCCACCCCGCAGCCCAACAGGCCGCTGACGTCTTGGCGCTCTCACCGACCTGCACCAATCCGTATATGAATACGGTTGCTCAAGTGGTAGAGATAGTCCACGCAGTCGAGGAATCGATCAGGCTCATCGAGCGATTGCTCTCGATTGGGATTGTCCCCGAGCCCCCAGCCACTCCCAAGCAACTCTCCGGTACGGGCGTTGGCGCGTGCGAGGTGCCGCGCGGCACACTGTTCCATTGTTACGAAATCGAGAATGGGCAGATCGTGCGCGCAGATTGCGTCATCCCAACAGGCCAGAACCTGGGCAACCTGGAGGCAGACATGCGAGCACTGGTGCCAACGATTGTAGGTCGAAGGCACGTGGACGAGGTGCGTCAGCAATTGGAGATGTTGGTACGTGCGTATGATCCATGCATCTCCTGCTCCACCCATTCCATCGATTTGCGCATCAGCGAGTAGACGACGTGGTGTCGGCTCATCGAGCAACGCTCCTGATCCTCGGCCTAGGTAATCCGATGCGCGGAGACGATGGCTTCGGCTCGAGAGTCCTCGAAGAGCTCGGAAAGCAGGCACTCCCCGCGGCAACGCAGTTGCTCGATGCCGGAACGGCCGGATTAGAAATCGTTCTCGAACTCATGGATCGGGAATCGGTGTTGATTGTCGATACGGCGCGCTTCGGCGGCAGCCCCGGTGAGGTACGCCGGTTCGACCTCTGGCGCTGTGAGCTGCCACGCGTCGAGTGGAACGCGGGGCATGCGCACGGCCTGGCCGCAGCGGTGGAGCTTTCGAAGGCTCTCGGCGTCTGCCCGCGCCACTTGAATCTGTATGCCGTTGAGCCGCTGGACACGAGCGAAGTCGAGCGGCTGTCGGCCCCAGTGGAACGCGCGGTTCCCGTCGTCGTCGCCCAAGTGCTCGAGGACTTACGACGCTAGCGAGAAGCCCGTTACAACTTCCGCCGATAGAGATCAAAGTCTTCGATGCTGGTCTCGAATTCGAACCCATCCGCCACGTAACGCTCGAGCTCGGGAAATCGCGCCAGGTCTGCCGCCGAGTCCGTGGTGTAGCCGGTGACGCCCGGAAACACGTCGTGGTGTTGCACAACGATGGCGGTTGGGCGGCTAGCACGCACCTCGTCGAAGTAAATGCGTTGGGAAACCTCGGTCTGCCACGGACTGCGTTGCGGCACGTTATAGATGAACCGCGTCGCCGGACGACGCCCGGTTAACCAATAGATGACCGGTTCGAATCCCCACACCAGGATCGCATCCCTGGGCTCCGTGTTCTGCTCCACCCATTCTGCTACTTTGCGATCCGCGGCGAGATCATAATCTGCCGCTCGATGAAGATCGGCGTCGAGTAGCGCGCGGCTGCGGTGTTCACCAACCCGAAGCAAGTACTCGAATCGCGCCAGTGACCGCTCAGGAACCGTACCAGGAACATCCTGGACTGGTTTACGCATGTAGAGAGCAGCAATCACGGTCGCCGCAACAAGCAGCGGCCCCGTCGGACGACGCGCCCAAGATTTGCCCCAAAGTTTGTGCCAACCGAGGCCTGCCACGAGCGAGAGCAGGGGTGTTGTCGCGCCGTAATGGTACTGAAAGAACTTCCCCTGGAGCGCGATACCCGTAATCTGCACGACGGCACAGCCAAGCAATAGAAAGGTGCCTGACTGCTCGTGAACAGTGAGCACGGGCAGCATCAATGCCAGGGTAACGCCGATCACAATTAGCGCCGAAAAGCGAGTCAAAGCCTCGACCGTGGCGAAGTAGAACATCTCGAGCGCACGGTGCTCGCCTTGCCAACCGAGAGCGGTGTAGCCAGGAACATAGTCCTTGAACGTCCACAACAGAGCCGACCATCCGCCTCGGAGCCAGAACCATCCAGCACACAGCAAGAACGGCACCATCGCGCCGAAGACCATCGCCGCAAGCCCACGCAAAAGTCCATCTCGCCCGATCGTCCTCTGTTGTCGAGCCAGGTACGCACCGAGGATGATCCCTACGCCCCCGAGTGGAGGCTTCAACAGCGAACAGAATCCCAACAGCGTTCCCGCGACAGCCCACAGCCACGGCCGCAATCGGGGCGAGGACTCACGTACCGCCAACCAGAGGGCGAGTATCGTGAGAATGCCAGCGAAGCTTTCCGGCTGCCCCGAATGCCAGAAATCCATCTCAACGTGCACAATGGCCGCGATTGCAGCGCCAATCCAACCGGGAGATTTCGAACCGTACCAATGTTCGGAGATCTCCCCCATCGCGAGAGCCATCGCCACGAGTCCGGCTGCTTCGAGGACGCGAGGTGCGGCCATGTTGTGTCCAAACACGGCTTCCGCTAACGCATATACGAGGAATATTCCCGGTGGTTTGAAGTCCCAGAGGTGCAGGTAGGGGACCTTGCCGGAGAGGATCCCGCTACCGACGGTAGCGTAAATTCCCTGATCCCGCCCAAAAGAGAAGGCGAGCAGTTGCAGGGCGCATCCCACCACGACCACCATCGCGAAGCCTCTTAGCCACCAGTGCAACCGAGATAACGACACGGTTGGTAGGCGGCTCCTTAGCTTGCTCAGCGGCCCTTCGGACATCGGTCGTGACACCCTAGTCTCGGTTTCGACCGATAGCTACAGTCCGCGAAGCCAATTGAGGTTTGGGCGCGTGCCCAAAGGAACGAGGCCTAGTAGCGCGATCGGCCGCGTAGCGGCTGGTCCGAAGGACGCAGGGTTGCACTGGTATCGCGCCGCGAGCAAGCATCAAACCTTCGGAGATGCGGGGTGCTCGTCCCGCCCTGAGGCATCCCCTCATTTTGATTGCACAGTAAGGGCGGAAGAGCGAAAGGATTTCTTCCGACCTTCCGATCTTCCTGTGCCATTTCCTCTGCTCCGCGAAACAATCGCGCGATTTCTCGCTAGAAATTGAGGGGATCTCTCAGCGTCCCGCCGCCAGAAGCAACGACCACGATTGCCGCAGCACATGGAGCGCAATGGGCGGACGCGAAGCGGCCGCGTGGTTCGGGGCAACACCCTGAGGACGAGCGCTGGCCCGCGGCTGTGCGGCAGAGCCTGCCGGGGTCGCTCGGGAACCGGCGGTGAACGGCAGGTCTCGCTTTGGGGTGAGAAAATCACGGCATTTCGCAAGGCAAAGCACCCAAATTCAGTTCCCCCGCTGACAGGCGTCGCCCGACGGCAGGGGAGCGTGGTATCAAGCGGCCGAGCCTTTGGAAGGGCACTCCTCATGATGCGAGCATACTCAAGTACTAAAAAGTGGCGCGCTGGTCGTGCCGAAACATTCGGGCGCCTTCGCCGACGCACTTGGCAGATGCTCTGGCTGCTAGTGGCCGCAATTGCAGTCCTTACTTCCTGCAAACGCACCCCGATCCCGAATCTTCTTTCAGGCCGAACTCCAAGTCGCATCGAAGGAGTCAATCATCCCGAACGTCTCGCAGATGGCGTGCGTGCCACGTCCGGCGACAACTGGGATACGGGGCTTACCAGCACCTTTGGCGATCCGAATGGCGTGATCGAATTCGACTTGGGTGAACTCAAACCCATTCGCGCCATCTACCTCCAAGGTGACAACAATGACGAATACATCTTCACCGCCTCGGCCGACGGCAAAGAGTATTCGGAGCTTTGGATCGCACCTCCGGACAGCACGCCGGGCATGCAAGGTCGCTCCACCAATTCCGTTAACACCTCTGCCCGATACATTCGGATCACGGCGCGTGGTGGCGATCATCTCTATTCCATCGGCGAGGTGCAGATCTTTGCGGATGCATCCGGGCTCGGGTCGAGCTCGCTCTTGGCCGAAAACCAAGGACTGCCAACGCCCGAGTCGATTCGCGGCAAGGCCATGCTGCTCACCTTTGCCTTCGCGATCTGGCTGTTCTTCAACTGGCGTTATTCGACCAGCAGCTGGACGGCGATCACCGCGCTCTTGCCGGCGTGGGTTGGGTACACGCTGTATCAAGAGTGCGCCGACATTTGGCCGGTACAGATGCGTGAAGTGGCGATTATGCGCGCGGTTGCCGCTGCCATGGCCGGGCTCGCCATCTTGCGCGAAATCGTCTTCAAGAAGGCGTACCCCGCTCAGCGCCTCACGATCAACGCGACACTCGGAATTGCTGCAGCACTGAGCTTCCTCAGCTTCTTCAATTTGGGCGCGCCGCAGTTCCGCGACCACAAGGCTAACCAGCCCTTGTTCGTACACAACTTCGACATGCGTGTGTACTACCCGGTGGCCAAGTACTTCAAAGAGTTGCGCTATGACGGGCTGTACCAGGCCAGCGTCGCTGCCTACGTCTATGACGACACGAACGTTTCCATCGATTCGCTGAACAACGTCGAGCTGCGCGATTTGCGCAACCACCGGATCACACGCGTGGAGCAGGTCAAGCAACAGATCATGGACATTCCCAAGCGTTTCTCCAAAGAACGCTGGGAAGAGTTCAAGACGGACATGCGCTACTTCCGCCAGACCATGGGCGTTGGCGACTACTTGGGCAGCATGAAAGACCACGGTGGCAACGCGACGCCCGTGTGGACCGCGATTGCCCACATTATTTTCGCCAATACCACGGCCAATAACGCCACCTTGACGTTGGGTGGGTTGCTCGATCCAATCATGCTCATCATCGCGTTCGTCGCGATATGGCGCAGCTTCGGGGTTCGAACCTCGCTCATGTCGATCGTGATCTTCGGGGCTAACGATTTCTACATGTTCGGCTCCAACTGGGCCGGAGCGACGCTGCGTCACGATTGGATGGTCTACCTGGCACTCGGGCTATGCGCGCTCAAGACCAAGCGTTGGACCTTGGGCGGCGTGTTCTTGGCACTTTCAGCCGCCATTCGCGCCTTCCCCGCCTTTGCTGTGGTGGGCGTGGGGCTTGCCTTCGCGTGGCAGCTCTACGATCGCTATTCCAAAGAAGGCAAGATCCCGTCGTGGCCAGACCTGCTCGAAGAGTATCAGCCTCAGGTCAAAGCCTTGGCGGGGGCTGCAGGGTGCGCAGCCGTTGTCTTCATCTTCTCGTCCCTGGTGTTCGACTTTCACGCCTGGAGCGAGTGGCTGAAGAAGGTCAGCATCCTCGATCACGATCCGCACGTAAACGACGTGAGCCTGCGCGCTGTGGTCGCAGGCGTAAACCACCTGCAACTCGTCTCACTCGGCCACCGTGCGCCTCTGCACTTCGGATTGATTGCCCTCTACCTGCTCGGAGTGATTGTCACCGTCAGGAACAAGCCGCTCGATCAGGCAGCCGCCATCGGAACCATCATGATTCCGGTGGTGTTCAATCCCGCGAACTATTACGCGCACTTCATCTACATTTTGCCGTTACTCGCGCTCGAGTCTGCTCGCGACGACAAAGCATCGGGCAAGGCGCCACTCAGTGGCTACGACGGTTGGATCTGGGGCACCTTGATCCTGGTGTGCGTGGCCCAGTACTGGACCACCTTGACCACTGATCTCGAGTTGCACTTCGAGCTCGCCTCCGTGCTGCTCTGCGGTAGCTTCATCGTGCTGCTCGTCCTTTTGCTCTACCGCGACCGTACCGTATGGCTGCCGCCGTCGCAGAGTCAGCGCCTGTGTTCGCTGTTGCGACGTACGAAGCCGGGTGAGTATTCGCCGAAGGGGAGCAAGTAAGGCGCGTCCTTGGGCGGGCATCGGTGCGGCAAGTGCCGTTTCGAACCGAAGCCCGCCCGTACCTTTTCGATGTCGGTACCCTGAATACTGCACCCGATCAGCAACGTTGTGCCGAGCAACAGCAGACTCAAGAGGCGGCTTCTCGGGACGTTGCTGCTCGCTTGTTCGTGCACGCGACCGCCGAAGTCTGACGTTACCGCGCCGCCCGCGAACCGCACCGTAACCGCGCCGCCCGCGAACCGCACCGTAACCGCGCCGACCAAAACCAACCTGCAGGAAGCAGCAACGGTGAACGGCGCTGGGCGCGATGCTCGGCTCAATCACCAGAGCGGAGCAAGTTCGCAAAACGCCGCGTCGACTTCGCGCGACTCGCTCACTGCGTCGACTTCGCGCGACTCGCTCACCGCGTCGACTTCGCGCGACCCGCTCGGTGCTGAACGCATCGAACCTGATGGGAACGACGACGCGGAATCGGAGGGATCAGGAGCACCACCCGCGTTGGCGCACTTCGAGCGAGTCGGGCGTCCGCCTCTCTCGCTGCGTCAGATCTGTGATCTGACGCCCTTCGGCGATGCCCTCTTTGCAGCACATGCGTTGGCGCCGCTCGGCTCCGACGGCGCGACCATCTCGCGCTTCAAGCCGAGTGAGCCGAAGCGAGTCTTTGCCGTTGCGTTCGATTGGAACCGCCCGGGCGAGCCAGCGAAAGGGGGCGGCGCGGGGCAAGGCTTTCTGCGGATCCGATCGATAGCCGGTCGCCTCTACGTGCCCGACGCGGATCCACCCTACAACGGTCTTGGTTTGGCGGATTGGGGCACCGAAGGCTACGTCTTCGTTTCGCGTCCTGACGGCGGATTTGCCTACGCGACGCGACCCCACTTTCGTCCACCGGCACGTCCCACTCTCGACGGACGCGCCGGTGCCAGCGTGTTGCCACGGGCTTATCACGTGTTCGATGTGATTCGTTTCCGTGGGCAACTCATCGCGTCGACCGGTTCGGTGCCGCCCAAAGAACGCGCATGGTACGGACCTTCTCCCGGTGCGTTGCACGTCGCGACGGCCGATCTGTCACGCTTCGAGTACTCGATTGCTTACCCGATCCCCTATCGCGGTGGCGTGTGGCGATTGACGTATCTCGTGCGCTTTCGCGACCGCCTGTATGCCGGAATCCAAGACTACGATGGGCGTTCTTCGCATGATTACGTGATCGTATCGCCGCCGCGTGAAGCGCAAAGCTTGGCGCAGGAACACTTGCATCCCGTGCGCGCGACGCCAGGCGGAGCGGCGCAAACCATTCGTTGGTACGCCGATCAGAACCGCTTGTATTGGATTGCTTGGGGTCATGACGGCGTACATCTGCGCGTGACGGACGACGGTGACCGATGGAAGCTCGTCGAGTTGCCCCTGGACGCCGGGGCTCCAACGGACTTGGTGCGTTTTCGCGGCGCGTTGATGCTGCTCACCGAGGCGGGGCTCTACCGTATTGACGACGAACGGGTAACGTCGATCGCGCGCATTACCGACAAGAAGTCACCGTTCGAACTACGGGATCTGCTTTGCGCCGCGCCACTCGCCGTCTTCGAGAATGAACTGTATGCAGGCGGGCAACGCGACGGCAGCTTGTACCGACTGGTCGCGGGCGCTGAGCGGCAGGAGACGACGGACGCTCACGCTACGCATGCGCGCTAACCGCGGCTTCGATTTGTGCCCGCCGCGCATCGTGGTCCACGCGTGGATGGGGCGATATTGACGCAAGATGCCCCCTTGGCCACGAGACCTGAGTCGATTTGCCCGCGATTTTCGATCAAGTGACTGGAATGGATCCATTGGGCTGCAGTAACGTTCGCGAAGACGCTCGCTGCAGCATCCGACGAGGACCCCATGCTTCGAAATTCACTATTTGTAACACTCGCAGTGCTGATCAGCGGCTGCGCTGCTCGCGGCGCTGCGCCCAATCAGCCCACCACGGGCTCGACAGGCGCTACCCCAAGCGTTGCGTTGAAGTC
>JBLNFG010000236.1:0-8064 GCA_050263495.1 Myxococcales bacterium
GATGATTGTCATGGAACGTCTCCCGTGTTGCAGCTCGAAACGCGCCGCGCCACGAAGAACTCGTAGGCATAGCAGGTCGCGTAACGCCGGTGCATCTCAGGTTCGTGAGCGAACCGCTCGAGGACGGCAGGCGCCAGCGGCAGATCGCGGTGGTCGGGTTTGTTGCCAAGCATCACCATCTTCCTTCTCCTCGGACCATCTCTCCACGCAAACCGAGTTATTCTCCTTGCCTAGGGTAACATGAGCGGGGGCCAGCGATCTGCAAAGCGATGCCCCCTTCGGATCGAGTTCAGGCACAAAACGTCCAGGGAATGCGGAGGCTGGCCGGTCCTTGTCCACGTCGTAGCAGACAGGAAAAGCCCGCACCTACAGTCTCGAACGCGCCTTTTTAAGGCGGATGGATCCTGGTTCAGGTCGAACTTTGCTGTCAGACGCCACTAAAGCTTTTAAGCGTTTAAGTGTTCGATCACTCCACGCAATGAGCGCCACCTGTAAAGCAATCCCATAGTCGACCGTCGCACACCACGCAGGCAGCGACGAATCATCTGCATAGTCCTTCGCTATCTCTTCCAACAATCCCTCGAGTCGAGCTTGCTCTACCGCGGCCCTGGCACGCACCGCTTGAACGTGCGACACGACCGCACTAGGCGCAAGCTCAGCCAGGTGCAGCTTTAGGAGCAGTTCATTGCGCTCGGGCTCCACTCGCGGCTCGCGACAAACCCAGTCCCGAAGAACGCGTGTACCTCGCGTGGTGATAGAGAACTCCTCTGCCGCACGACGCCCGACGGACACAGAACGCGACCGCAAGAGTCTCCGCGAGGTCAGGTCTCGAAGGGCTGGGTAGAGCTGACCGAAGCTCTCCTGCCAGAAATTACCGACCGTTGACTTAATACGTTTACGAATGCCATACCCGGTCGCGGGTCCGAATTGGAGTGTCGCCAGCACCACGTAGTCGGTTCGGCTTTCGCGGCCAACGGCACTGAGTTGTTGTGTGGATCGCATATATCTATTAGATATATCTCCAAGATATATATGTATGCAAGAGTCTTTTCCCACGTCAGACTTGCCTTACGAAGCCACTCCACCGCGTGGGCGGTGATGTTGCTCCCGATGGCGCTTGCGCTTCCAACGCTCAGGGATGGTTTCTCAATGGATGACTTCCTCTTGTTACAAGCGCTAGGCAAGCCAGGCAATGGGGCTCAAGCGTGGTATGATCTCTATAACTTTATTCCGAAGCTTGCGCCGGAAAGCATCTTAGGCGGCACGGCGCCATGGTGGTCAGCACCAAGCCTCCAGATGCACTTAGTGCGTCCGCTAACAAGCGCGCTATTGGCATTCGACCATTTCCTATTCGGTACGTGGGCGGTGGGCTACCGCGCACATTCATTGCTCTGGTTTGGGTTGCTGCTCGTGCTAGTTCGACACCTATACTTACGGTTGTTTGAACGCACAGTAGGTACGTTTGCGCTCGTGCTCTTCGCGCTCTCGCCCTGTCTCGTCATGCCCGTGATCTGGATCTCTGCTCGTCATCTGCTTGTCGCCGGTGTGGCCGTCACGGTTGGACTCATCTGCCTGATCGATAGCGAAGACCGGCCTCGGCGGCGTTGGGTTGCCGCACTCGCCTTCGCAGTGGCGCTCATTACGAGCGAAGCTGGGCTCTCCGGGCTCGCATTCTGGGTAGCCTACGAACTCTGTGCCGGAACGAGTGGCAACTGGTCACTGCGCCTCCGTCGTGGCACCCAACCGATTCTCATGGGTGTGTTGTACTTGGCCATGTATCGAGTCTTGGGCGGGGGCGCTCGAGGCGGTGGCCTCTATCTGGATCCCATTAGCGATCCACGAGGCTTTACGCTATTGGCACTGCGGCGGATCCCCACGCTATTGGGCGATGCAATCCTGCACGTGGACGCCGGCATGGGAATGGTGTGGCCCGTGCCAGTGATCCTGATTGGTCTTGGTGCAACGGGACTTGTCGCTCTCCTGTTCGCACAAATCTCGCCTTCGCTATCCCCACGTGAGACGCGTGCTCTACGCTGGTTGGTACCGGGCGCGAGCTTGACAACGGTGGGAGTCGCGGGTGGGCCTCCTAGTAGTCGTTCACTCACGATCGCCATCGTCGGGTTTGTTCCGCTCGTGGCCATCCTGATCCAACGGGGTTGGGCGCACTTTTCCGCGTCTCCCGGTCGAGGTCGGCATGCGTGGCGAATGCTGGTCGCGTTCTTCGCGTTCGCGCAATTGGTGTACGGTCCAGTCGTTGCGCTCTTCTTTGGTCGTGCCTTTAGGCAGGCTGAACCCGCATCCGCTGTGATTGGGCAACAGACTGCCCTCGCGGCGAGTCATGCGCATCAGGTGGTCCTACTCACCGGTTCTGACTTTACCGTTTGGCACCATACGTTCGGTCGTCTCCGTCCAGAACGGCCCGACCAAGGCTGTTGGTGGGTCGCGTCAGCGGCAAAAGGTAGCCACCAGATCACCATGACTTCGCCACGGAGTTTCAGTCTCGAGTTGACCGACACGGAGCTGAGGACGGGCGCCTTCGAACGGATGTGGCGGGGAGCTCGGTATCCCCTTCCAGTCGGATACGAGGTCACACAATGCGGGGCCACCATCCGCGTGGCAGCGGTTCGCAACGACAACCCGTACCGTCTCGACATCCAACTCAACACCCCGCTAAACGATCCCAGACTTGCCCTACTCGCTTGGCAAGACGGTAGGATCCGCCGCGTTTCCCCGAGTGAACTCGAAAAAGGACTATTCGTTCGTTGGAGTCCCGGACCAATGAGAATTTTCTAGTCTATGTTCGCGAGTCACCCGCCCGGACGCGCGCTGTGCGCGACGCCAGGTCGACTTACCCCCCAAGGCAATGTTCATTGGCCGCCTGCGACGCTCCTTCGCATAGCTCTGGCCGTAGCGCTACGCAGAATTCTCCTCCCCGTGTGATGCTGCCTCCACCCGTCGAGCATCATGTTCACTGGCCGCCTGCAGTCGCCGGTGGCGACCTGCGCGATGGGACCGCCCGCTGCGACGGACCAACCCAACATGGCAGCCGCACGCCCCTGACGCTTAAAGAGCCTCTCGACACGAACCCGTCAGCAGATGCTCGGCGCACTGCTATGCTCCCTCGCTGATGCCAACCGAATTTCAAGCCTTTCCACTGTTGCCAGAGCTCCTAGCGGTGGTGGAAGAGCTCAGTTTCGAAAACCTCACGCCGATCCAGTCCCAGAGTCTCCCGGCGCTGCTCGCTGGTAAGGATCTGATCGGCAAGGCGGAAACGGGTAGCGGAAAGACCGTGGCATTTGCGTTGCCGCTGCTCCAAAGAGTACCGCTTGCGTCACGCGAACTGCACGGCATCGTGCTGTGTCCAACGCGTGAGCTAAGCGCGCAGGTGGCACGGGAGCTGCGTCGTCTCGGGCGAAGGCTACCGGGGTTAGTCGTGGTAAACCTCACCGGTGGCGCCAACATCGGTGAACAAGCGGCGCTATTGAAACAGGGCGCTCACCTCGTCGTGGGAACGCCAGGGCGCGTCCTCGATCAGCTGCGTCGCCGTAACCTGCGCGTGCATCGCGTGTCCGCCGTCGTCCTCGATGAGGCCGATCGCATGCTCGATATGGGGTTCAAGCCGGATATCGACAAGATCCTGCGCGCATTGCCGACACCTCGGCAAACGGTCTTCTTCTCTGCCACCTTTCCGAGCTCCATTGCCGAATTGAGTTTGGAGTATCAAAAGGCGCCCATCTCGGTCGGTGTCGAGGTGACAACCTCGGCGCTGCCCGCCATTCAGCAGCTTGCTATTCGAACGGAATCTGACCAGAAACAGGCGGTTCTGAAGAGCGTGCTCGAACGCTATCCCCACGACTCGGCGCTCATCTTCGCGAATCTTAAAACCACCGTTGCCGAGCTCGAGACCATGTTGAATCGGCTTGGGGTGAGCGTGGCCTCGTTGCATGGCGATCTCGAACAATTCGATCGCGATCGGGTGATGGCCAAATTCAGAAATGCCAGCACACGAGTGCTGGTGGCGACTGACGTTGCAGCTCGCGGCATTGACTTGGACGCTCTGGACTTGGTGATCAACTTCGATCTGCCCGCACAACCCGATGCCTACGTCCATCGCATTGGTCGCACGGGCCGCGCCGGACGAACGGGTCTTGCTGTTTCATTGTTCGGACCGCGCGATGAGGCGCGGCTCGATGCCATCCAGGAACTGACTCAAAGCCCCATCACGCTCGAAACACCGGCTGCGCTGCAGCGACTCCCGATCCCTGCGGGGCAAGCACTGCGTCGAGCGTCGAAAATGGACACACTGCGGATTGCCGGCGGTCGCCGTGAGAAACTGCGTCCTGGGGATATCCTGGGTGCCCTGACCGGTGAAACCGGAGGGCTCGCCGCCGAGGCGATCGGCAAGATCGAGATCCACGATCGCTTTGCCTACGTTGCCATTGAGAAATCGCTGTGTGCCGCAGCGTTGCGCAGCCTGAGCGAAGGTCGCATCAAGGGCAAACGGTTCAAAGTAGAATTGGTGCCGTGAGCGCGTGCCTCGTCCACGCCACCTAGTACCTGTGGTCTAGGCGGGTTCAGTGATGAAGGCGCGGATCTCGTGACTTCGCCGGGTTGGGATTCTCGGACGACGAGTTTTGCGATTGGGGGACGTCCCAGGACGCCCCCAGTCGCGCTCGACTCACGAGGCAGTCAGCAGGATCGGCAACAGGCCGTTGTTGAGGCAACTTCCAGAAAGTGAGAGTGAGCCGTCGAGCGGAGCATCGACGGAGAACCGCGTGCACATGTAGTTGTCCGCTCCGTCGTGCGGCGCGATCTCGACCAACCCCGATCGCGGAGCAAATGCCCCGAGCGTGGCGCTGCCTTGGGTTATATCGATCAGGGAACCGCGCGTGTTCCAATCTGGCGTGTACACGCTGACGTGAACTGTCGCGCCCGCAGGCAGCGCTGGGGCGTAGCTATAGGTAAGGTTCAGATCCGTCATGATCTGCTGGGTGAACCAGGGCCTGATGGTATCTGCGGACACCAGTTGACACTGATCGATATGCGTCCATTCGTTGTTGGTTTCGTTGGTGTCATTGTCCAAGTCGACCCAGTTCGACGCGTAGCAGGTGCTTTGGACCCCGATCGGGTAGATCTGGCCAGTCAAATTCGAAGCCCAGCAGGTGCTTCCGGAATCTCCAGGCGCCCCGACCTGATTCGACGCATTGCGGTTGATATGGAGCTCCCCGCCGTTGGCATCGGATACGGTCATCGTCGCCCTGTGCACGTTGCCGTCGCCGTGACCCGACGTCCAGGTGGTGGCATTGGCTTCCACGGTGTAGCCGTAGCCGGTGCATGTCACGGATTTGTTCTTCAACGTCGAATCGGCGAACGGCCAGAGTCCTTGGAAGTATCCATCGGTTGAGCCTGCGAGCACCATTGGCCTGTCTAACTCGATGATCGAGTAGTCACCGGTGACCGGTGGATTCAACCCGGCTGGCTCGAAAACGCGTGAGCTATTTCGAACCTGATCGTCGGCGGCCGAGGCGCCCTCCAGCGTAACCGTGATTGGCGTCTTGAGATTTCTCCAAACGCGCGGGGTCACGTTTTCGAGCCATTCACGCACGCAGTGGCGCGCGGTCAGTACGTGCTGATTGGTTACCAGCGTACCGGTGCAGCCCCCGAGTTTGACGACACCGAGGCTACTCAGTGAGCCACGCGTTACGGTGTCGCCGTTGATGATGCGTGCTTCTGCCGTTCCGACTTGCTCGTTCGCTGCGTCGTTGTCGCGGGCACATCCCACGCCGCTCGCGAGTGCGAAGGCGCTGACACAGGTTGGAAGTACGAGTCGCCAACCCGTTACCTTTACCGGGGGCCGTGGTGGCCCCGATTTTCGAAGATTCGTAGTCATCGTGTTTCTCCGTCGCAAAAAAAAGGATCCCGTGAACGTCTAGCCGCGAAGCATTCGCCTCCCGGCAGCCGTACACGTTCAGACTGGACCGCCGAGATCCCCGCATCGCGCGTTGGCGCGACGGTTGGATACTCGGCGGTGCCTGCTTCGTATCGTCCGCTGGACAACCGTCACCCGTCTGAGCGCGTGAAGCCAGGGCAGAAACGAATGCCTGTGTTGGTGTTGTCCAGCAACAGGTATGATCAAGATCAGTGGAAATCGATGTAGTAGAGACCGAACGACGACAACGCCACCCAGTCGCCGGGCGACGTGCAATCGGCTTTTGCGTTGAATACGAGCGTTGCCCTCTTGCCCGCTAACATCGCAGCCCACATTTCGGTTTGCAACGTCCTGCATGCGTTGGCAGTCCAACCTCCAGCGTCGGCATTGACAGTGCACATGGGCTCCGCATTGCCAAAGCCACTGAACGATCCAAATAAGGTGCCGTCGCTTCCAAGACCCATGGCTGTGATCGCATAAGGGCCACACCAGGTTCCGGCGTGAGCAGTCGATTCCGCCGCGATCGAGAGGCCGCCGAAGGCGAGAGCACTGAGCAGAACAGCTTTGGTGATTCGTGATTTCATGGTCGTTATTCCGTGATTTGGTGCGTTGTTTGGGTTTCGAGCGTTCTAGTTCGTGGTTGTTCGAGGTGGTTCGGAGCGATCCGTGCACGAGATGTTCCGAACCATCTCACTCCACAGATGCCTGGTTTCCAAGAAACCAAAGACTCGACGCTTTCCGTCGAATTGGCATGTCGTCGCGTTGAGCAACAAGGGTGCCAACGCAACCTCACGTGCGCAGGCGGGGTAACCGAGCGTGAATGGCCGGATTACCAAGGCAAGATTCCCTAGGTGCGACGCGACATCTGCAACACCTGCTACGACGCGTGTAGCAGTGCAGCGTGTTGCACTCGGCGCACCGGTTGGAGGCGGCGCAGCTCGTGGCGGGCACCACCTGACACCCGATAGCCAAGAGAACCAGTGTCTCGAACGTTCGAGTCAGTGGAGCTATTTCGTCGACGCTGGCGGCCGCACCCAGCGATCCAGCCCGAGCTGCTGCGGGCGCATCGGCAGAGAAGGACTCGAGTTCCACAATCGAAGACTGCGATATGGCACTCGACAAGCACGGCCGCGCCTAGACGCGTTGGCTCTGGTCGAGCCGTCACCAGGTGCCGTCGTAGCGTCCGCAGACTTCCAGCGTCTCAGAACACGATCTCTACGGATTTGGATGGCCAGCGACAGTTGGAGAGCAGAAACCAAGTCGCTACCCCGGCAGACGCGACGCCCGCGACTTTGAATGCCTTTGCCGCTTACGTCACCTAAACGAATCCATGCGTCCACAATGGCGTTGGAAGTCTTCACCGCCCAGAGCGTTCAACGTCGGCGTGGGCACAGCAACCGGTGGATTTGTCAGCTTGAGCTGCGGACAGAAACCGATCAACGGCTTCTACGCGCACAATGGATGGCTTACCGACGGTTTGATGATGACATGTGAATGATGAAATGTGAATGACGGCATGCCCGCGTAGCCGGCTACGCGGGCGTCCGCATACGATGGAGTCGTTTCTCACGGAGAAGGCGCGTGGAGCAGAATCAACACTGGCTGTCCCACTTGACCGTGTCGCTCAGAGAAGACCAGTCAGGAAATCGCCACATGAAGCGTAATGCGTTCGGGAGCGGAATCTGGGAGACTCAATTGCGGCCGAACCGCAAAGCTTCTCCAGTGCACTACTGCGTAGCGTAGCGGATCGGCTCGCGCTACTTCGACGCTTGCTGAGTCTTACACTGACTCGTTACAGGCCACGGACCCCCGTCGCACTGCTCGCCGAAAGCCTCGTCCACTACGTGATCACCGCAGCGCGAGACGAGCTTGCACAACGTGGTGCATGCGTCGAAGCCGTAAGCATCTTGGGGTTGAATATTGCCAGCGCCAGCGTCGCACTGCTAATCCCCTTCTACCTTCCCGTCGCCGCAGAGCTCCGACTTGCACTTAGCACTGCAACCATCTCCGCCTTGGAGCATCGGAGAACAGCGTTCGTACCTTTTCGTTCAAGACGCGTCGGTAGCGGTTCACCTTCCGAATCCATACGTTCACGAGCTCCGATGCAAGCCGCTACCTGACCATCGCCGCGCCTT
>JBLNFG010000237.1:0-3289 GCA_050263495.1 Myxococcales bacterium
TTCACCTGAAAGTTCTCCCGGGGTCTCTGGTTGGTCTTTTGCAACTCCAGAAACACCGGGGTTTTCTGTTTAATTCCCAGCCGGCACAAAAGAGTGTGCTTGATTGAGGACTAGTGGCGCGAGTGCTCCTCCCATCCGAGCGCGGCGCGAAGCACGCGCGCGGATTTGGGAGGAGCAAGCTCCGGCATCGCCGGAGCGGTGGTGGGCAGGAAAGTCGCTCGTGACGCCGGTTAAACACTCACTGCGATCGGCGCGTGACGGGCGTATACCGAGCCCGAGAGCGCGACGCTTCAGCCCAGCTTGCTTTGCAGCAAGTAGGCGATGGCGAATGCAAAGAGGACGAGTGACTCAATCAGCGCCAGGCCCAAGATCATCGGGGTCTGAATCCGACCTGCTGCGCCGGGGTTGCGGCTGATGCCTTCGAGGGCGGCCGCTGCTGCGCGACCTTGACCCATGCCACCGCCCAACACCGCCAGACCAATGGCAATACCAGCGCCGAGCGCGGCCATGGCCTGAGCGTCAAAAGTATTGGCTCCCGCCTCGGCTCCATGCGGTTGCGCCAACGCGGTATTCGCGAGAAACGTCACAAAGGGTGCGGCAGCCAATGCCAGCTTGTTCTGGCTCATTCGTGCTCTCCTTGTAGCCCCAATCGGGCAAAAGTCATAAAAGTCGATGGTCCATGCGGACCGAGAATTCGAGGGGGTTCAGTGTCGAGGGTGTCGCGAGCACTCAGTGATGATCGTGCTCGGTGGCGAGTGAAATGTAGATCGTGGTTAGCAACGTGAAGACGAGCGTCTGAATCAACACGATCAGGCAGCCGAGGATCATCAGCGGAACCGGGATCACCAGCGCTACTAGGCTCACGAAAATCGATAGGATCAAATGATCCACCGACATGTTGAGCATGAGACGGACAGCGAGCGTAATCGGTCGGACGCAGAGCGAGATGACTTCGATAACGAATACGAGTGGAGCAAGGTACCAAGCCGGCCCAGCCAAATGCTTGATGTAGCTCCAGCCATTCTCCTTCAACCCGTAGAAGTTGAAGAGCACGAAGACCACGATTGCGCAGCCAAGCGTAATGTTGAGATTGCTCGTGGCAACCGGCATCCCCGGTATTAACGCCATGACGTTGGCAAAGAATACGAAGATGGCGCTGGTGCCAATGACGGGAAAATACTTCTTGGCGCGCTTCGGGCCCATCATGCTCTTCGCCAAGTCGTAGAAGTATCCCAAGAAGACTTCCATGAACGTGCGGAGCGAAAGCTTGTCGTCAGGAATGACGGCCTCGTCGAGCTTGACCAGACGTGCGCGCGCCAAAAGCGCCAACACCAGCACGATGAACGCAACGAACATCGCGGCAACAATGGGCTCGAACGACATCCAGGTCGGGGGATGTCCGTTCATCAAGCTGTTGCCAATCGCCTCGACGTTCGCATCGAGGTTGTCTTTCATGCTGCCAAGAATGAACGTCAGCCAAGTCGAGTGTGAGGGCATCAGTTAGTTCTCTCTGCTCTTGGGGGGCACGCTCAACAGTTGTCCGAGCGCGATGCCTAGGGGTAACGCCCCGAAACCAATGACGAAGGGCAGTACCTGAACCAGGCCGGCTCGGACGGGAAGGTACATGGCTAGGACGAGCACAGCAAGCTTCGTCATCGCTGCTGCGACCCAACTCGTCGATGCACCACCGCGACCGAGGAACGACCTGACCATCCGGCCCAGCAACACGAGATTCGCTATGCCTAACGTAGCTCCGTAAGCTGCGGACGCGCCTGCACCGCGCCCAGCAAAATATCCCACCGCTACTGCAGCGCTCACCCCCATGACCCCGACGGTTCGAATGATGATGGCCATCGTGCGATCATCGGCGTCTGTGTCAGCACACTCCTTCGAGACCTGATCCGAATGCGACTCGCTTTCCGGTGAGCGCGTCGAATCACGCGTTGATTGCGGCGCATCTGCTGCGCGTTCAGGTCTCGCGGGGATCATTGGATCTTTCCTTGGAATCGACAAGGGGCCCCTCGCTTGGCTTCGCAGTGCTGGGCACGCTTTGAGAACCAGGCCGTTCGAAGTACTTCTTTCTGGCTGCGCGATCGCGCTCGTCTTCCTCTTCCATCTCGCGTTTGGCGGCAGCCAATGCTCGAAGCAGACTGCGGATGCCAGCGGCGGTACCGAAAGCGAGTCCTATCAGTGTCAGCCAGGGCGAGGTTGCTAGCTTCTTGTCGAGCCACTGCCCACCAAAGAGGCCAACCAGCACGCTCAATCCAAACTCGAGTCCCACGGTCCCGTAGGTGCCGAGACCCTTCAAGTCTTGCTTCATAGTCCTCGAGAGCGCCGGATCGCGGCGGCCCTTGAACAAACGATGGCCTGCATATTTGCTCAGTCGCCGGAATGCTGGCGGGTTCCGTCGCAGCAGCCGATGGGCGGCGCGATTCGAGTCGGTTATCACGGGCCGATGTGCGGGTCAACGCGCGGCCCCGAATGTGTTCCGCGGCACCAGTGCGTCGACGCAGCGGCGCACGCAATAGCTCGATTCCAGAAACGAAAGTGTTGTCCAGCGCGCCGCCAGGGAGCGCATGCTGACGCTAGCTTTGGCCCTTCAACAACCGAAGGCGAGTGGATCGAATGGCTCAACCCGATGCCGTCTGTGCACTGCGGCCGAGGTCAGGCGACCCCCGTTCTCAGCCGCGTCGCATTGCGCGGAACCGACGTCTCTGGGTGGCCTCGATTCAGCCGATGACCCGAGTTGGAGCGCCTGGCAAAGGCCGGTCGGTGCTATGGTACGGCCATGGCTTTTGCAGCAGAACAGGTTCGTAGGCTCTCGAGTCTTGCGAGTCTTTCCTTGTTGGGTTGGTCCGTCGCGGCAACGGCTCAGCCCGCACCCAAGGCGCCGGCAGGGCAACCTCCCACCACGGCAGCACAAGCGCCGGCAGCAAACCGTCCGGCGGCAGTCAAAGCACCCACGGTTTCGCCAGACTCAGCCAAGCAAGCTCCTGCCCCAGCGAATGCATCCAAAGCCGCAACGGGCGCGCAAGCGAATCAGCCACCACCCGCACCGCCAACTGCAGACCCAACGAAGACACCGAGCAGCCCTGGTGCGCCGCAGACCGGTGAATCGTGGGTACCTAATTCCACGATGGGCGGTTCTGCGCCTCCGGGTGCCGAAGGCACTGCGGGCCCGGCTTCTCCGTGGCCCGAAGGCTCGAACCGACCGGCAGCAGAAGGGACGGGAGCTCCCGTCTATTACGTCGACAAACCGCCGATGGTTCCTAGTGCGACGGGACCCACG